>CAYVST010000043.1:0-29131 GCA_964454185.1 uncultured Alteromonas sp. | reverse complement strand
TATACGCTGGAAGTTTTCGTTGTCAACACTTTTTGAAAATTTATTTTCTGAAGCGCTTCTTCTAAACTCCCGTCTTTACTGGCCTATATAGGTAGTAGAGACTCACTTTAAGAGGCTTGCTGTTTTGCTTTCCCCCCGAAGCGGATGCGCATTTTAGGGAATTGAGCGCCCACGTCAACACTTATTTTAAAAAAGTTGATAAAAGTGAACCAAACGCCTAAATTTCGTTCAAAAGAGATAAATAGTAGACAATATGGACTAATTACTAATAGGATAGTGATCCAGATCCTATAAAGTAGTAGTCACTAAAGCAGAGTCTGAGACAGCCGTTAATACCTAAATATGTTAAATGAAAGGTATGAGAACATATATAAGCGTTAATTCAGCGCTCTTTTCTATTTTCTTGTATCGAACTACATAATAGAGACAGGCGTCAGGGTCCGGCTACGCAATAATTACAAAGGTGGGTTTATGAACCGTACACTTTCATTGCTATCATTAGCAATCATTACAGCCTCAGTGAACAGTGCAGCACTCGCTCAAGAGACAAACAGTGAAGGTGTTTCTTCAGATTACGAACATTCTCAGCAATTCCAAACCGCATTTTTGAAACGACAAGTTGATCAAACCATGTCCGTTGGGAGAGCGATTCGCTCAATAGCGGGCCATTATCCAACGGAAGTTGTGTCTATTGTCGATATAGCCCTAGACACGTACCCAGAACAATATCGAGAAATTATCTTTGCAGCTATTTCAGCACAACCGGCTTCAACTGAAGAAATAGTGCAATTGGCAATAGAGAAAGAGGTTAGTAGCTGCCCTAATATTGTTCAACTGGCAATAAAGGCAGAACCTACATACGTAGATTTCGTTGTACATGCAGCAGCTGTATCTACACCCGAGGAGCTAGACGAGATTGTTCGTGTAGCGGTACTCACACAACCAGACGCAGCTGATAGCATCGTACAAACTCTTTCGAAAGAACACCCTAATAAGATTGTTGATATTATGACGAGTGCGCTAAATGCGGTTCCATTCGTTGGAGAATATGTTGTTGATGCACTACTTGCCGTGTTTCCCAATGAGGCAGAGGCTGTAGTATCAACAGCTGTCCGCGAGTCTTCACAACAGCGTGAACAAATAAAACGTATATTGAACACTGCGCAACATGCTGGTGTTTCTCATGAAAAACTAAAAGAATACGCTCTGTCAGCGGGGTTAAGCGAAGCTGACGTTAATGCCGTATTGAATGTTAATTAAAGTATACCCGCTAAAGTGTGCTGTAGGATGTTCGCTCCGACGCTACTACAGCACTAATACCTGTTACTGCATTTTGTATAGCAAGGCCGCTTCTTTATAGAGCATGAGTTCTGCTTTCAAAAGATCCACCCGCGCTTTTATCTCTTTTATCTGCGCTCTTATTTCAGCTTGAGCCCTTGCGTTAAGTACGAACATGTCACTATCACCGGCATCAAATCTGGTTTTTTCCACTTCAGAAAGCGTCCTTGCCAAACTTGCATTCTCACTTTGATATGCAGCAATGTCTTTTGCCTGTGTCCAAAAGACAAGCGCTTGCTCAAATCGCTGCGTAATAGCTTGCTCAGTAGATGACAGCTTGTGCTGAAGTTCTCTTTGTTTAGATAACAGTTGCGCACGCTCGGCTTTCGCCTTTCGGTTACCAAGCGGATAAGAAAAAGAAAGCCCTAACTTTGTTTCAGTGCCCTCCAAAGTCTCAGAGCCCGAACCGATATCTCTCGCGATTGAAGCTTTTAAATCTAATTTAGGTAACAGTGCGTTGTTCGCTAATGCCGTTTTGTTTTCGACAACCGCTTGTTCAAGCTTCATTATATCAAGTTCAGGGTGCTGGCTAAGAGCATTGCGTAATGTCACCAGTTGTCCATTGCCAATCAAGAAAGGCCAATCGATATTTCGAGGAGGTCTCTCTTCATCAACGACTTGCATTTCACCATTAGGTGAACGCCAATAAAAAGCTAGCATTTGCGCGTGACCATCTCTTTTCTGCTGTAACTCTGCTAGCAGTAATTTTTGCTGCAAAATATTGGCGCGAAACTCTGTAAGTATAATCTTTGCCAGGTCCCCTTTTTCTACTCGTGTTACAAGCGCTCGCTCTCTCTCCGCAGCGGTATCAAGCAGTTCTTTGACGGCGATTACCTGCAAAGCGCTCTCGTACCATGACGTATATTCGCTAATGCCCTTGTATACAAAGTCGTTAATTAAGGATGTCGCTAGTGCCTGCCATTGTGATGTCGCAAGGCCAGCATTTCTCAATTCTGTTCTTCTCTTGTCGATCTCTCGGTTTTGTAACAATGAAATGGCAACTCCAACACTTGCTTCACCGGCAGATAATGTTTCATAGCCCCCCTCATAAGAAGGGAAGTCACCATCTGAGATTCGATATTCTCCAAACACTGAGCCATTAAAATCTTCAATAGGATTCGTATAACGCTGAGTTAGGTTTGTCCCATCGTAATAACCACTTACTCGACTGTTTGTCTTCTGCTCAATAATAGGGTCAAAACTACTACGCGCTATCTCAAGTTCAGCTGCTGCTTGATAGTTTCCTTCATTAATCGCCAGTACATAAGGATGATAACTCACCATACTTTCGATGAACTCTGTAATCGGCGGCGCCTCTTGCTTCAATTGCTGTGCAAAAGATAGCGGCGCAGTAAACGCACCGATAGCAAGTGTAGTGCCTAAACGACGCGATAGTTTTAGCCACTTCCCCCATTTCACTACCATGGGTTAGCTCCCGTACTAGACGTGCTTTGCGTTGTTGGCGTTGACGTAGGTCGTGGAGGGAAGTTGTTGAGTTGTCTCCACATTTCATATCCCAGACGCACCTCTTCAAGTAGGATCCATGCCTTCACTCTGCTGCCAAGTCGCGCTGAACTCTCAGCAGGCCACGGAATATCATCATTGTCTGGTTTTATCCATACACTAAAGTCTCCCATTGCATCCGCGACGGGCTCCACATACACCACCTCGCCACCGAAAGTCCCTATCGCACTGCCCGGCCAGCCACTAAACTGAAACACAGGCCACCCCTCAAATTGTAATCGCGCTTTTGCTCCTGGTTTTACTAGTGGAGCATCCAGTCCTCTAACAGTTACTCTCACACTGCGTTTTGCATCTGCCGGAATAAACTGCCCTAGTACGTCGCCAGATTTAACAAACGTTGACACACCGCCAGACAACAAGCGCACAACCGTGCCGTCAACGGGTGCGAACTTGGTTTGCGTTGATTGACGTGACAATGTCATGCTTACTTCATTGATTTCAGATACAGACGCCGCGGCTTTAGCGCGAAGGTCTTGTACTTTGATCTCGGCTTTCTCAACCTCTTTACGTGACACTAGGCCCTGTTCTTCTAGTGAAATCTGGCGTGCCAGATTATTCTCGGCGTTGCGCACTGCTGTATCGTTAGCTTCTCGCTTTAAATTTGCCGCTGAAAGCTGTGACTGTAATTTGTCTAAACGTTGTGCATCGATGTCGATAAGGGTCACAATTGGTTCGCCTTTTTTAACCTGTTGCCCTTCTCTAACGTGCCATTGTTTTACCTGTCCATCTACTAAGGCGTTTATGGGTTGCGTTCTATCTTTAGGGTCTAACGAGTCCACCATTCCCGTACCATATGCGGTTTGTATCCAAGGCGTAAAATAAAGAATTAGCCCTGATGCAATAACGAGAAAAAGGATTAAGCCACCCACGACTCGATGAAATTTAGGAACCTTTAACGCGGGTAATGTATCGATATTATCTAAAAAGCGACGCTCTGCATTGTTCATCTACTTTTCCTCTCCTACGTTATCACCATTTTCGACTTGCCATTCATCATGGTTGTAGATCATTGCCTGCGCGTTGTCATGAAGATGCAGTACGCCGTTGAAGTGGTCAGGCAATGGCATATTGGTGAAATAGAGTACCGTAAAGTCATGCTCACCTAAACGCTTCAACAACCTTGAACGCAAGTCTAGGGGAACCGCATCAAAATGCTGATTGAGAATTAGTAGTTTCGGTTTAGCAATGATTGCTGCAGCAAGCTTAAGAAGCAGGAATTCTAAGGGCTGTAATGGTGCCCCTAATACTGACACTCGCGTCTGCAAACCTTCTGGTAGCGCGTCGATAACACCCGCCATTTCAACTTCTTCTAATGCATTACGAATATCCGCAAAACTTGCTTGCGGCTGCGCGAGTTTCAAGTAGCGCTCTACAGTTACCTCGATAATGAGGGACCTGTCGAGTATCGTTACCGCTTGTCGAAGCTCATGCGTGTCGTAATCGTTAAAGCTCAGTTCACCTAGCAGTATGTCGCCTGATTTAACTGGCTCATATTGTTTTAGGAAACCAACAAGCTGTTTTTGGACCCAGCTTTTGTCAGTTGTCACAAAATACTGTGACCCGGGAGCGAGCGTTGTATTGAGTTCACATTTATCGCCCGCGTGACTAAGCACAAGCTTATTGAATGCCAATTTTGATGAAGAAGGCACATGTTTTGAATTAACGTGGAGCTTCTCTTGGGGAATACTCAGCGCATGCCCAAGTTTGTCGGCCGCACCATACAACTCGTAATAAAGCTTTAGGTATTGCGTAAAGCGAGATAACCCTAAAAATACCGCAGACATAACCAATTCGGCTGCGACCAATTGACCTATGGAAAGTTGTCCCTGGACAACTAACACACCACCAATGCCAAGCAAGGCTGCACTGGCAATGGCGTACAACAGCAGAAACATTACGACCTGTGAAAAGGTATAATGAAAGTGACGTTTATGCTTTCTAATGTAGTTACCAATAAACTCTTCTGTGCTTCTACCTGCGTATTCAACATGATCAGCTGATTTGAAAAACTCATGGGCACTGGCGATATCATGCAACCACTTGGCTGACGCGTATTTAGCGTGAGAGAGTTGAATCGCTGTTCGCTTTGCACCACGTCCCCATATTTTCCAGACGGCATACATGGTTAAAACCAAGACAACATTAAATGCAAACAAAGACGGGTGATAAAATGACACGAGTGTGAAACCCACTAACATCTGAAGAAGAACAGCGAAACCATCAATCATTAATGATGGAATATTTTTTTGCAGTGTCATTATGTCGAAATAGCGCTGAGTGATGCTTACGTTTTGGCGTCCCTCAAAAAAGCTATGTGGTGCCATAATAGTCCGAAGCCCGAGCGCTGCCGTTAACCTTGCATAGACCTTCCGCTCGTAAAATTCCATAACCCGCATACGCAATGCGCTAAAGATGGCAGAAATAAAGAGTGTTAGAAACAAGACAGAAGCAAGAATAACTACGGCTCTTGTTGAACCGATATTGGCTATACTATTTATAAGTGTTTGCACCGCGATGGGAACGGCAAGTGTCATCAAACTAATTGCAACGCCGTAGGCAATTGCAACCCAGAAAAAGCTCGACTCAGGTTTCAATAATGAAAACAGAGTTTTTCGCGTAGCACGTAGGTCTATTTTTTTTGCCATAATCAAATCTTCAATAACACCGCTAGCAGTTGAGTTATAGTGTACGTCATTCGCCAGTTAGATTAAATCTGTTATATTCTTCTTAGTTATTCGAAAAATACTGACAAATGGGTTTAAGGCGATTCTTGCAAACGCCATTAATTACTAAGTATGCACCATCTAAATTACCACCATTTATATTATTTTTATTTGGTTGCTCGAGAAGGCAGTATCGCTAAGGCAGCCAAATTACTTCACGTGACCCCACAAACCGTAAGTGGCCAGCTTAGTACGTTCGAAAACCAGCTTGGTTACCCTTTATTTGACCGGATAAACAAACGTCTTTACCTAAATGCGAAGGGCAAAGTCAGCTACCAGTATGCCAGTGAAATCTTCAATAAGGGGAACCAACTGGCTGAAATACTGAACAATAGCGATGAAGTGAATACGAAAGAATTTGTAATAGGTATTACAAATGGTATTCCAAAAGTACTTTTTTATGACTTTGTCCATTCAACAATGCGCAAGTTCGCCAACGTCCGTTACGTAATAAAGGAGGATAGCTTTGATGGATTGCTTAAAGAACTGGCGATCAATGCTATAGATTTTATTGTCGCTGACCGCGGCATAGCCCCGGGTACACAAATCAATGCCAATAGTTACTTTTTGGGAGAAAGCTCACTGAGCTTTTTTGCCAAAAGGCAACTGGCCGATCATGAGCACTTTCCCGCATGTTTAAACCAAATGCCGTTGTTGATACAAGGGTACACTTCTGGCATTAGACAAGCACTGACTAGCTGGTTAGAGACGGAACAACTCTATCCGAAAATTGTCGCCGAATTCGACGATAGTGCGCTTTTGAAACTATTTGGTAGTGAAGACTTTGGCGTATTTTGCGCACCATCAGCGATTTCGGCACATGTAGAAGCACAATATGACGTTCATCGCATAGGTAATGCGAGCGCACTCAACGAACGTTACTATGCAATTACTGGAAAGAGTCGCGCCGACTACACCATTAGCGAAGCGATAGTGACTGAAGCAAGAGAGATATTGCAACGCCCTTTGATAGTATAACGTTTACGTTTTCACCCAACCGACTGTATGAAAAAGGAACATTTATTTACATTTTATAGCTAGCATTTCTTTCAAATAATGACTTAGCTTATTCAGACGGATACAGTATTGGAGAGCACCGTGAGCAATCGTCTTGAAAGGAAATCTACCGCAACATCTCTTATCACCTCTTTAGGTATATTGATTTTAAGTACCAATGCTTCTGCAGGTATCATTAATGAACACCCTGACATACTAGTTTGCTCAGTGAGTGAAAATACAAAAAACTCGACGTGGCAAGATTTAGTCTTTTATATAAGTGGCACACAAAAAGACGGAGCTGTATTGTACAAGTCGCTAACTTCTAACCCCGTACTCATACGCATTGATGAGACCGGTGTTTTGTCTGCCCCAAAATTGGCAAACTGCGATAAACAAACAGTTACGTCACTTCGAGATGCCGGGAGAGCAAAAGACTTTGGCAGCTGACTCTGAGTCAAAACGTATGAGCACACTCCGCCACAATTGTACGTAGTATACACAGTGGCTTGTATAGCAGTAGATATAAAAAGGGCAAAGTAAACACTTTGCCCTTTTAGTGCTTTAGGTGAACGAAAAAGCTTAGTCAGCGTTGAACAAGTCTCGGCTGTAGACTTTTTCCAGTACATCTTCAATATCACCAGTGACACGGTTGGCTACGATAACATCGGATATCTTCTTAAATTCATCTAGGTCGTTTACTACACGAGAATTGAAGAAGTCTTCTTCCTTAAGTACAGGTTCGTATACCACAACCTCAATACCTTTAGCTTTTATTCGCTTCATAATGCCTTGAATTGCACTGGCTCGGAAATTGTCAGACCCGGTTTTCATTATCAAGCGGTAAATACCAACAATTTTAGGCTGACGAGCAACAATAGAATCTGCGATAAAGTCTTTACGCGTTCGGTTGGCGTCAACGATTGCTTGAATCATGTTGTTTGGCACTTCACTATAATTGGCGAGAAGTTGCTTTGTATCTTTTGGCAGACAGTATCCACCATAACCAAAGCTTGGATTGTTGTAGTGGTTACCAATACGTGGGTCTAAACCTACACCTTCAATGATCTGCTTGGTATCTAATCCATTTCGCTCTGCATAGCTGTCTAGCTCATTAAAATATGCAACACGCATTGCTAAGTATGTATTGGCAAAAAGCTTAATTGCTTCTGCTTCTGTACTATCAGTGAACAATACATCAATGTCGTCTTTCAATGCGCCTTGCTGAAGGAGTGTCGCAAACACTTCCGCACGCTCGCTTTTTTCACCAACAATGATTCGGCTTGGGTGAAGGTTGTCGTATAGCGCTTTCCCTTCGCGAAGAAATTCTGGCGAAAAGATAATGTTGTCGGAACCGTGTCTCGCTTTGGCTTCCTTAGTAAACCCAACCGGCACCGTGGACTTAATAATCATCACCGCCTTAGGATTAACTTGCATCACCGTTTTAATTACTGCATCTACGCTACTTGTATTAAAGTAATTAGTCTGCGGGTCGTAATCAGTAGGTGTTGCAATTACAACGTAGTCAGCATTGTTGTATGCGTATTCTGCGTCGAGCGTGGCCTCTAAGTTTAGTGTTTTAGTCGCAAGATATTCAGAAATCTCTTTGTCTTCAATGGGCGACTTTTTACTATTGAGTAACTCAACTTTTTCAGCGACTAGGTCTACTGCTTTCACTTCATTGTGTTGTGCAAGAAGCACTGCATTTGAAAGCCCAACGTAGCCTGTTCCCGCTACCGCTATTTTTAGCCCTTGCATTTTACCTTCCATTAAATGTGTCTCCAACTTTTACCAATTCGGATATCTGGCGAGAGTATCTCATAGTTGCTTTAAATATTGATGAAATTAATTATCCTCAATATCCTAATGCTTAACTGCGTATATCTCCGCTCTGTTACTCGCATTTTTTAATGCTTTATGCATCATTAATGCCTATGTAGATGAAGCTTTCAGTTCTTCAAGCGTCTTTATAGAAAAATTCTCACGTTTCAGGGTCAGATTCGGGCTATATGCTGGGTCGTATTCGATATACTTTTTCCATGTCTCCTGAAGATAATTTAGCTCACGGTTAAATCGAGCAGCCTTCTCGGGTGATACATCTAACCCACGACTTACAGACTCATGGTGAAACAATTCAGCTTCTGCACAATAGACGTTTTGAAGTCCTAGTTCTCGCACTTTCAAACAAAAATCGACGTCATTAAAAGCCACGGCGAGATCTTTCTCGTTTAAGCCATCGACACGCTCAAAAATACTGCGTTTGACAATCAAACAAGCGGCAGTTACTGCACTATAGTTACTGGTTGCGTTAATACGATTGAGATACCCCGAGTGCATACGCGGAAAATTTTTGTGCGCGTGTCCAGCGCCACCACCATAACCTAAAACAACACCAGCGTGCTGGATGCGTGTATCAGAATAAAGCAGCTTTGCACCAACGCAGCCAATACTTTCTCGTTCAGCATGGCCCACCATATACGTTAACCAATCAGGTGAAATCACTTCTATATCGTTATTAATCAATCCAATGATGCTACCTTTCGCGTGTTTTACGCCAAAATTGTTTATGGCGGAATAGTTAAAAGGTTCGTCATACTTTAATACCGTGACTTTATCCAGAGTATCAAGATAATCAAAATACATCAGACTATCTTGCTCATCTGATCCGTTATCAAGCAACAATATTTCGTAATTGGAGTAGGTAGTTTTTTCAAGAATCGAATCAATGCATGCTTTTACTAGCGCTTTGCTGTTTTTCGTTGGAATTAACAGGCTCACCAAAGGTGTAGAGCTTTCCCACAACACCTGGTTTAAACGCATAGGCAGGTCAGTATTTAATTTAGCATCTGTATGTTTGTAGAGGCTCTTGGCGATATCTTTAAGCTCTTGTTCTAGCAATGTTTGTTGATTTTTTGTATGCACTAATGGAAACGCAATATGCTCAATGCGTATTGACCTAATTGACAATGCTAAATGTGCAACAGCACCTGAAATCGTTTTGAACGCTTCGTCTTCAAGTCGTCTTAAGGTATTCGGCATAAGCAAAACACCACTTTTAATGTAAGCGGTAGAAAACAACAGTTCAGGATTCCAATCAGGCAAAAAGCAGGGGTTACATTGCTCCCCTACCTCGTTTAACGAGTCTGTATCGCAATATAAGATATCCGCACCAGTACCATCAAAAACATTACAAAAATAATGATTTGCATGCGTTGCTAGTTGATCTCCTTCATTGAGAAGCAAAACAGGCTGTTCAACATTTAACTGCTGCAGGATATCGTTGAAATTAAGATTCCCGTTTACGTTAAAAACAAAAGTCCGACAGTTACCTTTTTCGTAGTTTATATAACCATCGATACCTTCACTATCTTGCTGGGTAAAAATTATGATTTGCCAAGGTGTTTCATGTTGCTGAAAATAAGACTCTGATTGGTCTTGAAAATCTAGCCATTGGCGGTAGAGCTCTCGAGTTTGCTTTGGTGTGGGCGCGTCATAAAACAAACCAGCTTTTCTCACAGAACGAACATACAAGCTGGTCAATCGTTCACTCTGCTTGAGTTTGTCTTTGACGTTCTTTGGTATGATTTGTAGTGCGGCTCGCAGAACACGCATAATCGTTTTTTTCATTTAAGCTCTTTTACCGTGAGCAAAATAAAAAGCCACCAATCGCTAGGTGGCTTTCAACTAACAAAAAATAGGAAATTAACTAGCTACCCGT
This sequence comes from uncultured Alteromonas sp., assembly GCA_964454185.1. Classification (GTDB taxonomy): domain Bacteria; phylum Pseudomonadota; class Gammaproteobacteria; order Enterobacterales; family Alteromonadaceae; genus Alteromonas. The sequence goes on along the minus strand of CAYVST010000043.1, from coordinate 18,832 downwards.
TCCTAGGCGTTCACCTTGATAGCTACCATCTTGCACAGCTTTCCACCAAGCCTCATTGTTTAAGTACCATTCAACCGTTTTGCGAATACCACTTTCGAAGGTTTCTTGTGGTGTCCATCCTAATTCACGCTCTATCTTGCTAGCATCAATTGCATAACGCATATCATGACCCGGACGATCCTGAACATATGTTATTTGCTCGGCGTACTTGCCACTTTTCGGCTTTATGTCATCTAAAATTGTGCAAATTGTTTGTACAACTTCAATGTTTTGCTTTTCGTTGTGTCCACCAATGTTGTAAGTCTCTCCAATCTCGCCATTTAACGCCACAACAACAAGTGCTCGTGCATGGTCTTCTACGTATAGCCAGTCGCGGATCTGGTTACCTTTGCCATAAACAGGCAACGGCTTACCCGCTAAAGCATTCAAAATAACTAACGGAATTAACTTCTCGGGGAAGTGATAAGGGCCATAGTTGTTTGAGCAATTTGTAACAAGCGTAGGTAACTTATAGGTACGCAACCAAGAACGCACTAATTGATCTGAGCTTGCTTTACTTGCTGAATAAGGTGAACTAGGTGCATATGGCGTCGTTTCTGTAAACAGTGGAAGCTCAGTACCCGGTGCAACTTCATCAGGATGAGGAAGATCGCCATATACTTCGTCTGTTGAAATATGATGAAATTTAAACCCTGCTTTCTTCTCAGTTTCTAAGCCCGACCAATATGCTCTTGCTTGCTCAAGTAGCGTATAAGTTCCCACAACGTTTGTTTGAATAAACTCGCCCGGGCCGTCAATAGAGCGGTCAACATGAGATTCTGCAGCAAGGTGCATTATAATATCAGGTTGATGCGTGCTCAAAACTCGTTTAACTTCATCTGCGTCGCAGATGTCAACTTGTTCAAATGTGTATCGCTCATTGTATGATACCGTAGTAAGCGATTCTAAATTACCCGCATAAGTAAGTTTATCTAAGTTAACAACTGCATGCTCTGTATCGTTAATCAGATGGCGCACTACCGCAGAACCGATAAAGCCCGCGCCCCCTGTGACTAAAATTTTTTTACTCATTTGTTTGTTACCAAAACTGTTACTTGTTAGCGTTTATTTCGTCTAACATTGTTGAAAGTTGTGTGCGCCAGTGTTCAGGTTTGCACGATGCAAACACTTCTCGCGTCGCTAATTTATCGAGCACGCTATAATGCGGGCGTTTTGCTGGAGTAGGGTATTGACTTGAGGGGATAGGTAAAACCGGAATCGCGCCATCTAATATTCCTTTATCAATAGCGACTTCTTGAATGGCCAATGCAAAATCATACCAGCTTGCCACACCTTCATCAGTCCAGTGATAAATTCCTGCCGTTCTGCTCTCACCGGCATATATACATGCCTTTGCTAACCCCATTGCCCAAGTTGGTGTGCCTATTTGGTCGTCTATCACACTAAGTTGTGGTTTCTCAGCCATTAATCGTAGCATAGTCTTAACAAAATTATTGCCATGACTAGAGTACACCCACGCTGTGCGTATTATGCAACTTGCATTTGGTAGCGTATCTAACAGATACTTTTCGCCTTTTGCTTTTGATTTGCCGTACTCGCCCTGAGGCTCAATTTCATCATCAGTTAGGTAAGGAGACCCCTTTAATCCATTGAAGACGTAATCGGTAGAGACATGCACCATAAAAGCATCGGCTTGTTTACAGTATTCAGCTAAGTTTTTAACGCCAATTGCATTTATTGCATGACATGCTTCTGCGTCAGTCTCGGCGTTGTCTACCGCAGTATAGGCAGAAGCGTTTATTACTGTTTGAGGCTTAAGTGGTGATAGCGTCTCTTCAATTGACTCGGTTGACGTGATGTCCACATCACCTCTTCCCAAAAAAGTCACGTCATGTGAGGTGTCTTTAAAAATTCGACGTAACTCAAAAGCGAGTTGGCCTGATTTTCCTATAACAACTATGTTCATCTATAAGACCTAAAATGTTGGCGCATCAACAAAGGCTAAACCTGCTTCGTCCTTAGCTGAAAGCGAAGGCTTTTCACCATTTACTAGTGGCCACTTAATACCAAGAGTAGGGTCATCAAACTTTACAGATACTTCTGACTCAGGGTGATAATAGTCGGTACACTTATACACAAATTCTGCGGACTCACTAGTTACATAAAAACCATGAGCAAAACCGGCGGGGACCCAAAGTTGACGTTTATTTTCTTCGGATAAAACAACACCAACCCAATGCCCAAATGTAGAAGAATCTTTACGCATATCAACAGCAACATCAAACACTTCGCCGCTTATAACGCGAACAAGTTTACCTTGCGTTTGTTGCATTTGGTAATGAAGGCCGCGGAGTATTCCCTGGCTCGACTTAGAATGATTGTCTTGCACAAACTCTACATCTGCGCATTCTTTTTTAAACCAATCCGTTCTGAATGTTTCAAGAAAAAAACCACGGTCATCACCAAAAACTTTAGGCTCGATGATCTTTACATCAGGGATATTCGTTTCTACAACTTGCATGACGATATGTACCTTGTTTTCACTCTGTGACCTGCTTGGTCGTTTTTATTTTACTTTGTCTGTTATTACTTTTAGCAAGTAGGTTCCATAACCACTCTTCTTAAGTGGCTCAGCAAGACGCGCTAATTGCTCCGCATCTATGTAGCCCATTCTAAAGGCAACTTCCTCTGGACAGCAGACTTTAAGACCTTGTCGCTTTTCGATGGCGGCGACAAAATTGGCCGCATCAAGCAATGAATCTAAAGTTCCCGTGTCTAACCATGCAGAACCACGGCCCATCAACTCTACTTTAAGGCTACCTTCTTGTAAGTAAAGGTTATTAAGATCAGTGATTTCTAGCTCTCCTCGATGAGAAGGCTTTACTTGTTTTGCAAAGTCAACAACACGATTGTCATAAAAGTAGAGACCTGTGACCGCATAGTTTGATTTTGGCGCTTCCGGCTTTTCCTCAATCGATAACGCATTCCAATTATCGTCAAAGTCGACAACACCGTAGCGCTCAGGGTCATTTACATGATAACCGAACACTGTTGCGCCTTCTGATTGCTTATAGGCGTTTTGTAGAGAGAGCTTCAGATCGTGTCCGTAGTAAATATTATCACCCAAGACCAATGTGCAGCTGTCGTTACCGATAAACTCTTCACCAATGATAAACGCTTGAGCTAAACCATCGGGAGATGGCTGTACTGCGTACTCGACGTTTATACCTAAGTCGCTGCCATCACCAATCAACTCAATAAACCTTTGCTGTTCAGCTGGTGTTGTAATAATAAGAATATCTCTTATGCCCGCCATCATCAGTGTGGTTAAAGGATAAAAAATCATTGGTTTGTCATAAACAGGCATTAGCTGCTTACTTACTACTTTGGTCAGAGGGTGAAGTCTAGTACCCGACCCGCCCGCTAGTATTATTCCTTTTCGGGAAGTCATGGATAACGTTCCTTTTTAACTTTATCAACGTTCATTATAACGGCTAGTATACTATTAAAAAACTCTAACCTAGTATCTAGATGACTACAAATTTACTTGAACCCATCAACTTTGTTCACACGATAGAGGTACATACTCTTATCTTTGAATACCTAAGATGTTTAATGAAGTGTTAAGATACGCATTTCTAGTAAATGAGTTCTGAAGAAAAGAGTCTAGAGGGTATATCGATGTATGATGACAAATTTATATTACTAGGCGGAATTCCCCGCTCTGGAACAACCCTCACATGCCATTTATTTAACCAACAACCTAACAGTCATGCGTTGGTAGAGTCGATGAACGTTTCAGCTCTTGTAAAACTTAAAACCGAAAAAGAGAGAGTGGATTATATTGGCAATTACATGTCAGATATCTACTCAAGAATCGAATCTAGTTGTCCCATAAACATTAACGTCATCGAAAATCAAAATACTAATACGTTTTCAGAAAACGGGGACAACGGTGGTGGTAAAAGACAAAACAAGATAACTAAGAAGCAGGACATTCTGATTTCACGAGAACTAAAGGAAAATTTTAAGCTCATCTTGAAACATCCTAATGCTTTCATTGCGTTACTTCCAGAGCTTAAGGATTCATTCAAAGTTGTTGCTCAAATTCGTAACCCTTTGTCTATTTTAGCTTCGTGGAATAGCCTTGATCATGCCCTAAGCAGAGGACATGCGCCGATGGCAGAAGCTCTGAATCTAAGCCTTAAAGAACGACTAGCAGAAATTAACGATGATTTAGACCGCCAGATTGCTTTACTTAATTGGTACTACGAAATTATTGATGAGCATCTGACAGCAGAAGAAGTAATCAAATATGAGGATTTAATAGAGAGTAATGGAGAAACACTTGCTCGGATTGTTCCACAACACTATTCACAACATGAAAATTTAAAAAACCGAAACAGAAATAGCCTTTATAACGAACAATTTTTATTGAAAGCGTTTAAACGTCTCATTACTCGGCCTGAGCATGCATGTTGGCGCTTTTACAATAAACGGGATATTGCTTTAAAAGTAACACCGCGAGTAGAGTAATACCACGTTATCAGTCTTTCATAGGCTAAACCGTTGCATCAAACGTAAAGTTCTTCATTTAAACCGATAAAAGCTAACAAATAAAAAAGGCTGCCATAAGGCAGCCTTTTTTTAATCGAATTACACTAAATTATAGTGAACCAGATTGGTTAGTAAGTACACCGTTTGTACGAACTAGTGGAACAACAACTACGTCAGCTGCAGCAGCTTCAGTAAGGATTGTTGCGTTACCACGACCACTCCAAGTTTCAACACCAACAGCGTCAGCGATGTCTTGTGAAGTGTAAACAGCAGTTGCGTTTGCACCGATGCTAGCTAGCTCACCAGTTACTGTAGTAGAACCGTCTTGAGTAGTTAGTGTGATGTAAACAGCAGACTCTGTAGCAGTTGTGTTAGTTACACGGATAAATGTTTCATCAGCAGCACCAGGCTTAGTGATGATGTTAATGCGGTTAGTTTGAGCATTTAGACCATCGAAACCAAGAGTAGTAGTTACTGCTGGGTCTTCTTGGTATGCAGCATCAACGTAGCTAGATGCATTGTAGTCTACTGCAGCAGCGATTTCGAAGTCGCCAGTTGGGATAGTAGCTTCACCGTCTACGATGTAGATTACTTTAGCAGTAGCCGCTGCAACAGCTGCGTCACCGTCTAGTTCGAAAGTAGCAACGCCGTCTGCGATAGTTGCAGTTTCGATAACTGTAGTTGTACAGTCATCTTCTTCGTTTAGACAAACAACTGCGTCTTCAGCGAAATTACCGCTTACAGTGTAAGTAACAGCATCGTTTGCACCAAGAGCAAGTGCATTACCAGCACCGTCTTCGTCGTTTGCACCAGTTTCGCTAAGCGCTACGCCGTTAAATAGACGAACAGTTGTTGCGCTTACTGCATCAGCACCGCCACCGAATTGCGTTTGGTCAGATACGTCAACACCGTCAAGAGTAACGCCTGTTGCTGCAAACTCAATTGCTGCTGTTGAAGTAGCAACAGTAATGTCAGCTGCTAGAATTGTCGTTTCGCCGTTTGAAACAATTGACTCGTCGAAACCATCTGGTACTAGGTTAGTATTTTCGATAGCCGGAGTAACTGTTACAACTGCGCTGTCAGAAGACAGGCTAGAAATGTCAGCAATAGACACTAGTGAAAGAGTGATTGTATCGTCAGCATCTAGCGCGTCAGTTACTGCAACAGTGTAAGTCACTGAGTTTGAACCGTTACCACCGCTCTTAAGTGATACACCAGCAGCACCAGTGTTATCAAGACCTAGTGAACCGTCAACAGCAAGTGTTGGGTTTGCAGCGAAAGTACCTTCACTCAAAGTGAAAGTAACGTCTGCTGTTGCTGACGCTTGAACGTCTGCATCAAGAGTTAGAACGATAGTACCGTTGTTAAGTACTGAAGTTGTACCGAACAATTCTGTAGCATATTCAACGCTTGTTGATGTTACTTCAGTTGCTGCATTTGCGCCCGCAGTAATTGCTAGAAGGCTAGCTGCGATTAGGCTTTTCTTAAACATTAGAGTTAACTCCGTTATTTCTTAACATGTTGTTATTAATGATCATTAATAACTTCTTAACCTAGATTTAGGGTCACACAGTTTAGTGTTAAAAGCTACACTCATGACATCCACCAGCGAAAATATGCTTCCGTTTTGTCTCGCACATGTTCCACCAGAAAAAACAGTCAATCTTGCATAAAGCTTCATCTACGAGACCTTTCTTCTATTTTTTTGTCCGTGTAGTCTTAAGACTGCACCACGGCCCCTCCCAAGATTAGGAAGCATCACTTAAGTTATATGGTTAGCGCCATTATTTCAAGCATTTAACGTATGTTTTTTCAAACGTTGCATCTATTATTTTTTAACCAACAAAAGAATAGGTTAAAAATCACACAAAAAGAACACTAAACAAACTACCTTTTCCAATTGTGCGAAATTTTTAATCATCTTCGTCTTAAAAACTATCACCCTCGGCTTGAAAGTAAAGTGTAAGAAACAATTACTACTCATCCAATTGGCTGAGGCGACTCCTAAACTCATCGGAAATAGAAATTGCTTCATTTCCATCTTTAATGATGTACGGAACAATCATTATCATAAGTTCTGTGTTGGCTTCCGTTCTTCCATCAGTGCGAAAAAGATTGCCCAAGATAGGAATATCCCCCAACAAAGGCACCTTTCCTGTTCCATCAGTATAATTTGACGAAATCAACCCTCCCATTAGCACTGAGCCACCATCATTTAGGCTTAGCACGGTTTCTAAAGAACGAGTGAATATCGATGGTGATCCAATATCCGCACTTTGATTTTCGGCTTCTTGACTCAACTCTTGCCTTATTTTGATTTGTACCACACCATCGCCTTGAACCACAGGTTCTACATCAAGCAATACCCCTGTTTTACGATAGCTAATCTCCTGGTTAACTGCTCCTGCCACATTGTCTAATCCAGTGTTTTGGCTCGTAATAATTGGGATTTCAGTTCCTACGTCGATGTTTGCGGTTTCACCACTTTTTACCATCACTCTGGGCGACGAACGAATGACAGCTAAATCATTTGAATACAAAGCTCGAAGAACTGCGCGAGTTTGTCCTGCGCTTTCAAACACCAAATTAGTCGTTCCCCTCGTTGCCAAATTACCAAACGATAGTGCACCGTCGAGGCCATCTACGTTTATATTTTCAATAGCCCAGGCAACGCCTGTTTGTTTGTCGTTGTTTCTCGTTACTTCCGCAACAATAACTTCGATTAAGACTTGTGGGGCCGGCTTATCCAGCTCTTTCAAAATTTCAATAATATTGGCCCAAGATTCTCCGCTTCCCCTGTAAACCAACATATTGAGGTTTTTCTCAACTACTAAGGAAGACTCAGATTGAGAATTCTCATCCGCAATTCGACTAGACACCCGATTAGATGCTTCACTACTCGAGTTTCCTACTTGCACTACATTCAAAGACTGTAGGACTTCAGCTAATGCCTCGGCCTGAGTTGACTGCACCTTATAAAAGAACAAACCATCCTCAATCTCAGATTCACTCTTGTCGTCCAGTGTTTCAGCCCATTCCCTCACATGTAATAGCACTTGTCTATCAGCTGCAAACACTGCAACCTGATTATTCGACTCCAGTGGGACTAGCAATATTGCGCCATATGGCGGCGTCTGTGACACCTCATACCCTTCACTTTTGAGTACTTTCTCTAAATCATTTGCCAGCTGATTCGCTGAAAGAAAAGTGGGTTTTAGTGATTGTGAATAGCGTCCCTTCAAAAGAGGTTGGTCAAGGACTTCAAGAATATCTAATGCATATTTTACGTCTTCTCGGCTGCCCTTCAGCCATACAGCATTTCTATTAGGATCTTCAAAAATCTCTAGTCTTTTTCCTTCGATCGCTTCTTTTAACCATCTAACAACCGCGGTGTTCCGCACCGATTTAAGCTGTACCAGCTGAAAAATCGGTCTGTGTGATGAAGGCACTTCTGGGAGAGCTCTACCGCTGATAAGCAATGGCACATCACCATTCTTGGTCTCTTTTGAGGCTACAAAACGCAGTACGCCTTCATCTTCAATAAGTGCAACCCCGTAATCAGTCAGCACTGCACGAGAAATTCTATAAAGCTCTCTTTTTGTGACTTCTTCAGGAAGACGTAACGTTACCAAATCCTCTTGGCTCTTCAAGGCTGGATCTAAAGAAAACGCTAATCCAAGAAGATCACCAAAAATTTTGTTGATAAATGCCGGTAAAGGTAGATCATTGAGGTTTAGTGTAATGGCACCTTCTGCTTCAGGGAAAAGACTGATATCCTCATTGCCCGCTATTTGAGCACCAAGGTTAACTTTTGGTGTTTCAATAATTTGAAGCTTTTCATTTTTATTGGCGTTAATAAACTGTTCTTGAGTTTCAATTGTACTCACTGACTCACTGGTTGTTTTAGGAGCCCTACTTTCTCGAAGTTTCTTATGACCAAAAACACCCTCTTTTTCTAGTCGGCTATTTGAGATACCCGTTCCATCATTCCCGGTTGCAGCATCTTCATTTGTTGCGGTGGAAGCACAGCCTGTTAGAACAAACACAGCAAAGGCAACCACAATTCGGTTTTTAATTAACATTTTACATTTTCTTTCTTTTAAAATCAGTGACATGAATATGAGGTGTAAGACTAGTAAAGCTCAATTACAACAACCTCTCCAGAAGGCGCTGTTATTTCAATTGAACTCATATTTATTTTGGTTACTTTATAGCCTGAAGAGAGCATAAACCCTGGTATAGCTTTCACCAATTCTTGTTCACCCTGCTGCTTTTCAGCAACACTAGTAACCAATAGAGCGTAAATCGCACTGCCTTCAGTTACAATCCCTAATAGTTTCTCACCGCCGGGTAATAGTACTCCACCCCTGGGCGAATCTTGCACTATCTTTTCAGCTTCCAAACTAGTACTACCTTCCGAACTGAAAAATTTTACAAACAAACGATGTTCTTTTACCTTCGACATTATATTGTCGAGCTCTTGCATGTAATTGTCGTCTTTTGAGTAAATAGCCGACTTCTGCCAAGATTGCTCTTCCGCGCCATTAAAATCAAACGCTTGACGCGAATATGTAGTTACGGCAGATAATATAGCACTCAACACAAAGAGCGCTAACCACAATTTGATAGTTTGAATATATCTCATAGCGGCTCTTGAATAAAAAAGTATGATTTTGTTATCAATGTCATTTGACGGTTTCGCTGAAATTCAATGCTTAACCTATCAACTTCCTGAACATATTGCATTCTCGCCAAATTATCAAAAATATACACTGCCTTGCCTTTTCTTACCCGACCTCGCAACTCAGCGCTAACCGTGTAGACATTCTTACCGTAGTAGTTTCCAAGAAATATAGGATTGGATACATTAATGGACGACTGTTCTAACCACTTTTCAGAGAACGAGGTCAGATAAGTCTGAATTTGCGCTTTTGCTAAACTAGATGTCTCTGCAATTCTCAATGATTTTTGAAGTTTGTTGGCATTCTTTTCTTCGGACTCAAGACGTTCGAACCAAAAATCTTCAGCTTGAACTTGTTCAACCTTCGATAGTCTTGAACTCAATTGTTGTAGATCGCGCTCTATAAGATTTGCCTCATCAGATATGACCAAAACAACATAGAATGCAACAATAGCAATACCAAACCAAACACCGTATTTAATTATTGGCTTGCTCTGATACTCTGACCTTAAATCTCCAAAAGCACGCGATTCAGAGACTGTGTGTAAGAGCTTTCTCGCCATGTTAAGAAGTAAACTCATGACTTCACCTCTACTGTAACTTCCCATCTGTTACCTGTCGTACCCAAACGTCTGGCAGAAACAGATTTTACATATAGAAGCTCCTCGAGATTTCTTACAAGTGTTGCCACGTCTAGTGATTCAGAGTCGGCCACACCCAAGACAATTTCAATCGTATTGTTTTGATAAGACCAAGAGTAAAACTCTTCGACCTCATCAGTCAGCTTACGCGAAATTTCGTCTAGATATTTGAGTTGTGGCTTTACAACGATACTATTTATCGCATTATTTTCTTGATTGAGTTTCAGTGCTTTCTGCCTAGTACTTAAAGTACTTTCAACCGCTCCCTGCATATATTCTATTTCACTCTCTTTTAAGGAGAGTGCACCAAGCAAAACAGCGTAACGAGTTAGTTGCCATCCAAGCAAAAATACCAAAACGCTGACACCAATTAGTGGGGTAGCGCTTGTTAAAAACTCTTTGTTTAACAAAAAAGACCACTGCTTTTCATTCCAGGGAAAGACAGTAAAATTTTCAGGATTAAAATGATTGGTCGTAGCAGCAGAACTGACTTCAAAAGACGAGTAAAAAGCACGCAATTGGTTGGCATTTGGTTTTTTCAACCAATATCGTGATGCTACCAATGTTTCATTTTGCCAAATTTGCCCCTCATAGCCCCCACATATGCAAGATACCAACGAGGCTTTGCTTTGTATAGGATACAAAACGGTTTCTGGAACAATTTGAGTATCATTATGGTTTAGGCCAAACTCTTCCATCAAGCCTAATTCGTACTCTGAATCCCAGACCCATAGCATGGCAGAATCATTCTTAATCGAAACATGGAAACCAAAACTTGCAAAAGGCGATAAACTAACTGCTTGGTTGGCCACAAAGGCTTCGATATCAGCTGCCTTCAGTTCACCTACAGAAAAAACCTTGAATACGGATTTCCCTCTTGGAATGACAAGCTGATTTTTATAATACGAAAGCTCTTCTTTTCGCTTGACAACTTCATTGTCGACTTGGCATTCGTAAAATCTAGTCTTTTGAAATAGAAATTGTTTTATTTTTGTATTCAACGACAGGAACATCTTCTATGGTAGTAAGGACATCTAGCGGCAGCACTTCTCTGTATCCTGCTTCCGTTTCATTTTCTTCATAAATGGTAGCGGTTTCGCTCTCTGAGCTCAACACTGATGTTTCAAGAGGCTGAATCAAAGGAAATGCAAGATGAGCGGACAAGAGAAAATCATAAAGAGGTGCTTTTCTCGAATTTTTAATTGCGTATGGCGCATCATCGGATAAGGGCGTTAGGACAAAATCTACTACTTCTATTTCCACATTCCCCCGTTGGATCAGATCACCCACTGTAATTTGACACGTCTCTTCGCCGTCAGCGCTGCATATATCATCGTGCATAAAGGCAAATCGAAACTGTCGTGAAAAGCTCTTTGTGACAGATTCAACCCCTTGCAGCACAGTATCGCTGCCCAATAACTTTTCTGCTGCACTAACGCCCGTGTAAAAATTATGTTCTCTATACTTAATGAAACGATCTATAGCTTCAACACTTGATGCTGTTTTGATAGAAAGCACTGATCTTGGCGCAGTGTTTATATTCCATGTTAATTGTTCAGCATGCATCGAATACCAAGGCATAAAACTGTCGGGCCAGCTCAAAAGTTGTAGGAGCTCTTCAGGTAAAAAAATACTTCTATTTAGAGGAGGTCGTCTATTTTGACGAGAGTAAGAGATGGCTTCAGCTCCCATAAATCGTTGCTCGTTATCAGTATCTAGAAAGTCACCGTACTGTTGTGATAACACTTCAACAGATGTTGTTCTATCTAACTTATCGGAAAAAAGCTTCCCAAACTCATGTTTAGATAATGTGTTAGCGCCCAGTAAACCAGCTTTATCCTGAATTGAAAAAGGAAACCCATTCATCAAATACCATCTGCCATCTACCCTTAAATCAGTAGCGTGTGGCGTTTGAATAAAATCGCCCATCTCATCGACTCGTGGCGATGAAACCAAGTTAGAAAACCCGAAAAACGTTTTTTCACCGGTTAAAATAGAATACATTATCCTTGAGCGGGCACTTACTCCATTCCAGGAGGCTTGCTCCTTTGCCTGCACATCATTTGCAACACTTATTAGCCCTTGAACATTTATGGCAACAGTAGATATAACAAGCGATAATAAAAGGATAGCCCCAATAGCCAAAACGAGCACAAAACCAGATTGTTTTCTTACGCATATTTTGGTTTGCATTGTTAATTGCTCACCTGACGGTAGTCTTGGGGAAATGTCTTCCGCCCTTGATAGAGCACAATGACCTCATCCTTTCGACGTCCAGATGGCACTCTATAATCAACTACAAGCGACACAAGTTTCGGAAAAACATGTGTTTCATCCGAAAACTCATATTCAAATGCAGCTTCTGCATCAAACCACTTTCTTACATCGAAGTTATCTCCATCTTCTCCATATTGCAATACAACATAGTCGCCATCTACCGACAAACTCCAATGGATGTTTTTTAGTTCTCGTGAGTCAATTAATGGGCTGTGAGTAACTAGTCTGATATCTGAGTGCGTAAATGTAGGAGGAAACTCTGGGAGTGGATATGCACCCTCAATTGTTGTTCTAAACCAACTATTTACTAAACTGTCTGTAGAAACTCTTTGCGACACATCTTCCAGCTTTTGCTTCATGATAAATGCACTGGAACCACCATCCATTGCAATAGTCGATACCAATCCTAAAATGATGAGGACAACAAGTACTTCAATTAATGAAATACCTTTGTGCCGCACCAAAACACTTATGTCTCCCCGCGTCATCACAAAAATGGTTCCCTTGCACGATGGTGCCCTATCAATTCCAATGTATAAGAACCTTGCAAAACGCCCTCAGAATCGGTTGTTCCTTTAAGTAAGTCGACTTTCACCTCAAAGAGCGCAACATCAAAAAGGCTCGGACGACTGTTAACATAAGCTGGTGTAACATTTGTTATTGGTTCGCTGCTCCATCTTATAAAGTAGTCACCAATCTGATATACACCTTGCGGCTGCTCCATGGGATTAACCGCTTGCATAAATGCTTGGGCACTTTTAAGAACGTCTGATTTTTCAAGCGTATTTACTGCGCGAGTTGAACTAACATAACTGACGTTCAACCAACCATATAGCGACATGCTTAGTACAGAGATTATCACCATGGCTACAATAGCTTCTAATAGTGTAAAGCCCTTTGTTTTACCCATTATTGATCTTATCTATTTCACAGAAAGGCGGGCTCAGCAATCGTTCACTTCTAGCGTCGTAAAATACAAAGCTCACTCTGGTGCGAGCACAAAAGCCATTTGAATTAATAAGCAATTTCTCATCCGCGCTGTAACGTAATGTTGATTCACTTATTTGCGCGTCATTTATGTAGATGATGTCAATACGATCTTCACTGTCGTTTGATTCAAGTGAAAATTGCCGCCCTTTGGGTATACTGAAGGGAACACCTGTAAGATTTGACTCTGCTATTTGTTGCCTAAGAAAAATGGCAAGCTTGTCTTCCATTGTTTGCCTTTCATAGGCTAACAGAGCGGTCTGTATTCTAGGGTAAGCTAATGAGGCACCAAGCCCCATCAGCACTAACACGACCAGCAGTTCAACCAAACTAAATCCGGTCGGGCTTTCCGTTGAGCGAGCAACTTTCATGTCAAGAATCAAATGGTGTTACGTTATGAGTTAGGAGCATACCCTACATCTGCGTTTAGCTCTTCGCCACCACGTTTGCCATCAGCGCCAAATGAGAACAAATAGAACCCTTGTTCGCCAGACGCATTTAATTCATATTGATACGGATTTCCCCATGGGTCTAAAGGTAATTGATCATCTAAATAAGGTCCTTGCCAAAAGCCTGCATTATCAGGTTTTCTTACTAAAGCATTTAAGCCATCTTGGGTTGACGGATACGACCCCATATCTAGCCTATAAGTTTGAAGAGAGCCTTTTAACATCTTTATCTGCGTATTAGCAGTTTTGACTTTAGCTTTGTCTACATTACCAAAAAGCCTTGGGCCAACAAGCCCTGCCAGCATTCCCATGATTACAAGCACTACCAGCAACTCAATTAAAGAAAAGCCGTGAGCTGATGATTTAGTCCCAAACTTGTTCTTGTAAACGTTATTCATATTTCCCTTCTCACTCTAACTACAAGGGCATTTCTGAAGATGCAGTAATGGCCAGCACTACTCCCAACATAATACACCCGATCACACTTCCGATTATTAAAATCGCCAATGGTTCAATTAATACCAGTAAACGTTTCATACGATTCCGGCTGTTTTTTTCATACAGTTCCGACAACGATTTGAGCATCGCCGGTAATTCACCGGCCTTCTCTCCAACCTTCAGAATATTGTAGGCTGTAGGCAAAAGTGCTTCTTGCTCTTTAAGCGCCGAAGAAAGTGACTGACCGCTTTTAACAGCCTGTGCGGCTATATCTAGCTTTCGTTTTCTGCTGCGGATTCTAACACCGCTATTTGCTAAATCCAACGAGTCCATAAGAGGCACACCACTGTTTAAAAGTGCCCCTAAAACCGATGTCCACCTACCCGTTTCTGACTCAGACAACCAGCTTCCGATAAGTGGCCAAGAACTTAACTTTTGCAGGCATGCGTCTCTAAACCCTTTATTTTGAAATTGTTTGGTCAGTACTAGGACAAGCAGCGTTATACCAACAAAAATATATAAAGCATTGTCATTAAAAAACACGCCAGCTTTTAATACGAACTCTGCAAGCCCAGGTAGCTCTACATCGTCTTTTAGGAGGTTAGTAAACTTAGGCACAACAAGAGTGAAGACAAGTAACACTGCTAGTATTCCACTTGCAACCAGAATACTTGGATATACCAGTGCATTTTTCGTCTCTGTTGCCAGACTGTCATCAAATTGCATTTGCTCAAGACCCTGTTGCAAAGTTTCTGCTAAGTTTCCGCTTAGCTCTCCTGCTTTAGCAAGCTGCACTAGGTAATCTGGCAATTCAATCTTTGACTTCTCTAATGTAACGGAGAACGACTCACCTTGCTGCAATCCCCTAGCGACTTGTTCAAGTTCAGTCTGAAATTGCTCATTTAGCTGAGACTCAGCCAGGGACTCGATAGCGTCCCCCAAAGTTACGCCTGCTCGCAGCAATGTTACGAGTTCGTCCAACCACTGTAATATGCTCTTCGCATCTATCTTTTGCTTTATCAGGGACGTTTTCGGCTGACTTGGCTTCAAGCTAATAACTTGATTTCCTCTGCTTCTGAGTTGACGAATACCGTCTCTTTCATCAGAAGCCTCAATCGCCCCTTTCTCTCTCGTTCCAGAGGAGCTTAATACTTCATAGTCGAATTTTGCCATTAACCGTTCACCACGCGAAGTACTTCTTCAACTGTAGTAAGACCTTGAGATGCCTTAAGTAAACCGTCTTCTCTTAGGTTTCTAAAGCCTTGGGCTCGAGCCAGTTGATACACTTCATCCGCAGAAGCGTTTTGGCCTATCAGTTTTTGAATGTCAGGAGTAACCTTCAGTGCTTCATAAATACCAATACGGCCTAAATAACCAGTACCATGGCAACGCTTACAGCCTTTCGCTTTTTTCCAGCTACTACTAGGGCGCCATTGCTCAATTTCTTTTTTCACATCAGCAGGCGCTTCATCATCTTCACAACAATGGCTACAGAGCTTTCTAACTAATCGCTGAGCTTGAACGGCTCGTAAGGGCGCTGCGACTAAAAATGGTTCTATACCCATGTCTATAAGTCGAGTGTAAGCAGAGATAGCATTGTTTGTGTGTAGTGTTGATAGAACCAAATGGCCTGTAAGCGCAGATTGGATTGCAATTTTAGCAGTCTCTGCATCACGAATTTCACCGATCATTATCGTATCAGGATCTTGTCGAAGAATTGCTCGCAATGCAGAAGCAAACGTGTAGCCAATCTCAGCATGAGCCTGAATTTGCGTCACCCCTTTTACTTTGAATTCAACGGGATCTTCGACGGTAATAATCTTCTTGTCACCCGTATTTGCCGCTTGTAGCATTGCGTACAAGGTCGTTGATTTACCTGACCCTGTGGGGCCAGTAACTAGCACTATACCATTTGATTCCTGAGACCATTCGTGCATCATTTCCAAATGGTCAGGTGCCATTCCTAAGCGGCTAAGTGATAAGTCTTCTCGTTCTTTAGGCAATAGGCGCATAACAATTGACTCACCACCAACCTCGGGGGCGGTTGACACACGTACGTCCATTTCTCTGCCGCTGACTCGAATACTTAGACGACCATCTTGAGGTAAGCGGCGCTCGGCAATATCAATTCCAGAAATCAGCTTGATACGTGAAGCTACTGCCGGGAATCTTGCAATTGGCTGTGACAATTGCAGCCTTAGTACACCATCAATTCTCAGACGAACATTAAACTCATTCTCTAATGGCTCAATGTGAATATCTGACGCCCTAAGATCTACTGCCTGAGAAATAATATTGTTAACCAATTCAATCACTGGCGCCTCTTCCGCAAGAGACTTTAATTGCATGGCAGATTCTGAACCATTAAAGAGCTTTTCCGCGGCGCGCTCATTACTAAGATATGACACTAAGCGATCGATATCATGAGCTCGACACAAAAAGAATTGAATTTCCGAGTGCATGTATTGATTCTCTAGCACTTCATTAATGAAAGGATCTAAGGGATCTTTACAAAGGCATCCAATTTTACCTACTGCGGTTGAAGTAATCGCCTCCTCTGTCGAGGAATCGGCCAACTTCCAGATAATGACTTCCTGATCAATAAACCAGTCAAACTGAATTGGAGACTCCAAACAAGTTTCATAAACACGAATATCGTCTGGTAATGGCTCCCCTAAGCCTAAAAGCGGCATTTGAAGCTGGTCGGCCAACTCGCGTAAGAGGTTTTCTTCTGAAACAGCACCGATACGCACTAGAATACCACCAAGACGACCGCCTATAGCCGTTTGGATTTGCAATGCTTTTGTTAGTTCTTCGTCCTTAATGAAGCCAGCTTGTAAGAGTCGCTGACCAATAAGCTGAGATTCGGAACTCATCACCGTAGACACAAAGTACAACCTCTAACGTAAAAATCCCTCAATAGTAATGGCTTCCCTTTCGTTAAGCAAAATATTCATTATGAAGTTGGTCTACTATTGCAAGTTGACTCCTTTTTTACGCTTATGTAATAAACCAAACTAAAACGCGTTAATTTTAACGCTAAATATCCCTAACAATTAAGCTAAAGCCAAAACGTCCTATGATTACTACGATAAAAAGACTCATAAAAAGATTGATAAAAACTAAAACCATAGAGCAAGGAATCATTGTTACTGACAACGGCCATAACAACACTATCGATATAGAAGATACTAGTTGCTTCAAAGCTTCTCGAATCGTCATCAACGGAAACAACAACCTTGTCAATATTGCGAAGAATAGACTTTTTAAGGGACTATCAATTGTCATTACAGGTAACAATAAATCTTTTGTTATTGACGCCGGCGTGAAAAACATAGTGAATCTCAAGTTTGAATCCATTCGAGGAAACAACCAAGAAGTACGCATTGGAAAAAACTTTGGCTGTGGCGGTCTACAAATAAGAATGAATGATGGTGATGAGCGTTGCCTGATAGGGGATGACTGTTTATTTTCATGGGATATAAAAATACGCACATCTGATGGGCATTCAATTATTGACTTAGACACAGGCAAAGCTATTAATCTGCCAGAAGACGTCTTCATAGGTGATAGGGTATGGTGCTGTGAAGAAGTAAGTTTTTTAAAAGGTAGTCGTGTAGCTAACGATTGTGTTATCGGAACTCGAGCGCTTATTACTAAAGCTTTCACGGATAATAATGTTGTAATTGCTGGTTCGCCTGCACAAATAGTTAAGCACAATATTAGTTGGCACAGAGAAATGCCCTATCTTTACAATGAAAAACGCAAATAGAAACACTAAAGGACATAGCTCCTTTTAAACCAAACGACTAGAAGAGTAACCTAGCTCTTATGACGATAAAATTGGAAAAGGTTCACCAAATTTCTTATCCGTAAGCAAACTATCTATTCTGTCCAGAGGAACTTGGATGTCTATACGTTTTATCTATTAAGAGAAGTTGTATCAACCAAGCCGTGTCAGTCTTATCAGTGAACTTATTCGGACGGCTCGACAAAGTTCCAATCCACGATGTACTCTTGTTTAGTATCTTTTGCAGTTAATTTAACTGCATCCTTGCTCTCCAACTTTGGAAGCATAGTTGAGAACCCAACAAATCTATCTCTTGGAAACTTAGTTTGAGGGTATAAATCTGTAAGCTCGTTCGCCGTGACGTCTCGAAGAAAAACATTGTTTATGAAAATCGATAATTCTACCGGCATTGTATCCCTCCATCGGTATGCAATGCCATGTAGTATGTTGTTTGATGAAATCTCAGCATGGATATAGGTCCACGCCTTGCCTTTGAGATTCATTTTCTCTCTTTCTACCAACAAACTTTTTGCCAAATTATACAGCTTTTGGTCTAAGTCATTTTGTTGCTTTATTAATTCCAACGTACCTTGCTCGAAGTCGTCAACATCACTCACTTTTTTGTCATTCTCGTTGTATTTGACTTCATCAACTTTAATAGACATTTCTTTGTCCAAAAGAGAAAGCGACTTCGAATATTGCTCAGTTATACCTACAAACCCGATAAGACTTATTGGCAACCCGTTAAGAAAACGATGCTGGGAGTTTTTCGCACTATGTGAATTTAAAAAGCTCTCAATGGTAACATCAGAATTCAGCCAACGCACTTCGTGATTAAAATGTGATATAACCCTTTCGACTGGATCGCGAACAAATGTCACTATATTTTGCGGCTCTGTAATCCCCAGATATTTTATTAGGTGCATATGACCACAAAGCCATGAACTACGATTAAAGAGTGATTCTTTCAGTGCATAGAGATCATTGCTTCCATAAACATGTTCGTTTACAA
>CAYVST010000042.1:0-30031 GCA_964454185.1 uncultured Alteromonas sp. | reverse complement strand
CTTCTGTGGCCCATGATGCACTGAACAAGTTCTTTAGATTCAATGTCCCTGTCGTGTACTTTGAAGATATTCTTATGCAGCGAATGAGCTGTATGAATTGCTCTGATGGCGATGTGGTTGTATTGATAAGTCACACAGGACGCACCAAGAGCTTAGTGGAAATTGCACAGATAGCGCGAATGAACGATGCTACCGTCGTAGGTATTACGTCAGCCGGCAGTCCGCTGGCGCAAGAGTGTAGCTACGTGCTGTCTTTGGAAGTGCCCGAAGACACCGATATGTACATGCCGATGGCGTCGCGTATTGCTCAGTTAACACTCATTGACGTGCTGGCCACTGGCTTTACACTTCGCCGTGGAAACAAATTCAGAGAAAACCTCAAACGCGTTAAAGACACGCTTCGCGGCTCGCGCTACGAAAAGCGCAACGACTAACAAAACAATAACCACGCAGCCATTTGAACAATTCAAGTGGCGTTGGTTTTGAATTTTACTGTTTTATACACCACACGTATATTTTGTTGTCACAAAATAACAATCGTCGATATCAAGACATTGGCGCAGTATTTGTACAAATCGTGGTATTCAGCGCCACAACTGGTCGAGCCAGTTGGGACTTTTTCTTTCTTTCATTCACATTTTTGTCAAATTCAACTACTATTCTGTAATAAAATTACGTAAAGCGATTACAGGTAGCCCCATTAGGTGCATTGCCTAACACTCTTTGTCTTTCCTAACTACAGAAACAGCGACGGAATCTCATGACTAGAAGAACGAAAATTCTTGCCACCCTAGGTCCATCAACCGACTCATTAGAAAAAATTCAAGCGCTTATTGCAGCAGGTGCGAACACTGTGCGAATGAACTTTTCACACGGCCAAGCGGAAGATCATATCGAGCGAGCTAAGCGCGTTCGCCAAGCGGCAAAGAATCTAGGTAAGTACGTTGCAATTTTGGGCGATCTTCAAGGCCCTAAAATTCGCGTAGCACGCTTCGCAGAGGGTCCTGTTCACCTTGATATTGGTGCAACATTCGTCCTTGACGCTGAGCTAGGTCGCGATGAAGGTAATGCAGAACAGGTTGGTATTGATTACAAGGCGCTTCCAGATGACGTTTCTGCGGGCGACATCTTGCTTTTAGATGATGGTCGAATTCAACTTAAAGTAACAGGCGTTGAAGGCCGAAGAGTCATTACCGAAGTGACTGTTGGGGGCAAACTATCAAACAATAAAGGTATCAATCGTCAAGGTGGCGGCCTTTCAGCGGATGCCCTGACAGCAAAAGACAAAGAAGACATCAAAACCGCCGCTAAAATTGGTGTTGACTACCTTGCAGTGTCATTTCCTCGTAGTGGCGCTGACCTTGAATATGCGCGTGAACTTGCCGAAGCGGCGGGTTGCTTTGCCAAAATATGTGCCAAAGTAGAGCGTGCAGAGACAGTAGCTTCGGACGAAGCAATGACCGACATCATCAGAGCTTCTGACGCTGTCATGGTTGCACGTGGTGATTTAGGCGTTGAAATTGGTGATGCTGAGCTTGTAGGTGTTCAGAAAAAACTGATTGCTCGCTCTCGCCAATTAAATAAAGTCGTGATCACCGCTACGCAAATGATGGAGTCGATGATTGACAGCCCAATGCCTACTCGTGCAGAGGTAATGGATGTTGCCAACGCGGTACTTGATGGTACCGATGCTGTTATGCTGTCGGCAGAAACTGCTGCCGGTAATTTCCCTATCGAAACAGTCGCCGCTATGGCGCGCGTGTGTGAAGGTGCGGAAACACATCCAAGCGTTAAAATTTCAAAGCATCGTATGGATGAGCAGTTTTCTTCTACAAGTGAGTCTATTGCATTATCGGCAGTCTATGCAGCCAACCACTTATCAAGCGTTAAGGCCATTGTTGGGCTTACAGAAAGTGGCAGCACACCAACACTTATGTCACGAATTACAACGTCATTACCTATTATTGCGATGTCTCGTCATGAAACTACACTTAACACGATGGCGTTATGCCGCGGCGTTAAACCCGTTTACTTTGACTCATCAAAAAGCGAACCTGGTCGCTTGAAATACGATGTAGTTGCGTCGCTTAAAGAGAAAGGTCTGGTATCAAGTGGCGATAGCATTATCTTGACCTACGGCGATGAAATGGAAAAAGTGGGTGCAACGAACACACTGAAAATTGTTGATGTAGAGTAATAAACACGACTCAATAGTTGAGTTTGTTAAAAAAGGGGCCTTCTAGGCCCCTTTTTTGTTGATACCGAAAATAGAAACTCGCTCACAGCTGTAAGCACTAGTTCATGGCTGTTTCCGTAACAATGACTAACTTGTCGTCAACGTCTTTTACGTCAGATGCATTCTTCGCTATTTCTACGACAAGGTCTCGCTCAGCGTCAGAGGCAACCTCACCGGTTAAGGTGACGTTTCCGTTTTGCACGTCTACCTTAATGTCAAAGCCCGAGATGTCTGAGTCCAACAGCAACCGTGATTTGATCACTGTTGCAATTTTCGCGTCAGTCAACGCTTTGGCGCTTTCGTCATAGGTTGCCTTCATATCCTCAGAAACATCAGCATTGTCTTGTTTGGCGACAATGGTCAGTTTGTTATCAACCGATTTTACCCCTTCAATATTCGCAATAAGTTCTTCAGCCAACTTTTTGCTCACTGAGTTTTCCACTTTACCAGTGAGGATGACGTTACCGTCATTTACGTCAGTGTTAATATCAAATGCGTCTAGGTTGCCATTGAACAGCAGCGTAGCTTCCGCTTTGCCATCAATCCATGCATCTTTGGCACCGCTTTCCCATTGATTGTCTTTTGACATATCACCTGCGTATGCTGCGGTGGTTAATGATGTAGCAACGATCATAGAAAGTAATGTACGTTTCATGGCATGTCTCCTTTGTTGAAACTCAACGAGAGAGATGCGAAATCAATACCAAACTTATAAGTATATGATTTAATGTAAAAAGAAAAGAACAAACAAAACCAAAAGACAGAGGAAATTTGAAATACTTTCTCGCGCTTAGCAATATTTACTTGATTGATTCACGCACCACATCACACTTTCACACGCGTCTTCACGACGCTTAAAGTGCGCTAAGCCAACCAGCTTGTCAGCATGTGGCCATACTGCTTGCTTGAGAATGGCTTGATCGTCTTCTGACAACTTTTCATCGTGAAGCAGTATCTCAACGGCTTTTTTGTTTGGTTTTATAAAACCTGGTTGGGCCCCCTTTACCAAATTGGAATTTACGCAAATATATTCCCTTGCAACAGGGTCTCTTACTACTCCAATGTAACCTTGGTCACAAATTATAGCTGGCCATCCTTCAGAGATTCGACTTTGGCCAAACATAACAAGGGTAAAAGCAACGAGCACAAACAGGGTCAAGCCGATAAATTGCGCACTTAAATCTGGTGCAACGGCCACAATGACCCCGACAATGGCTGCGAAAAAGATCCAACCACCAAAAACACGACGCATGGCATTAGGAGAGATGCCCGAAATCACATCTACCGATTTTAAAGACTGCTTATCGTAATGACGAAGTACTACTGGAGATTGGTCTGACACAGCGTTTACACCACCTGAAAAAACCTAATGAAAAATATACGGAACAAACGACGTCATGGACTTGAATTAGAAATTATGAACATGACAAAGCGATACAGCAATGTATTGAAGCTAATAAAAACAGAGAGTTACAATGCTCCTATAAGAATAGCAAATCGACGGCCACAGGCAAAGCACAAACACGTGAATGACACTATGAACGGTGCTACTACTGCGCTTGCATTGCTAAAGCATCAAGCACAATAGTGGGCAGCGCAAAACGACTTGCGAATAAAAATAGAGAATTAACCGACTTATTTCTGGAAATTCCGATAAGCGTTTGCGTTACCTTGTTGCATCTATTATCTTGATATTAGTACTAACTTACTCTCATCTCTATGTCTATTCGCTTTCGCTACATCGTCGCGTTGTTGCTGACTGCTGCGCTTGTCACTTTGTCTTTTTTTGTTGTTCGCAGCTTAATTGACGAGCAAAAGTACGATGCCGAAATCATAAATATTGCCGGCCAACAACGTATGCTCTCACAGCGTATTGCCCTGCTTACTGCGTCAGGTAAAATATGCAAAGGCGCCGCTGAAGAACTTTACCTCAAGCGAGCGTTAGAGACATTTACGGTCAACCATTTCAGATTAACATCCCTAAACAACCTTCCAAGCGGGGTTCAAAGCACATACTTCGGTTCAACACAACTCGACGCCAGGGTCAGAAAGTATATTGATGACGTTCAAAACATCTTGGAAAGCCAAGTTTGTGATAAAACACAGCAGGTAACGATTGAAGAAGTAACGACACTGCTTGAAGAATTAGACAGTGTTGTAAATTTGTTTGAACAAACGGCCTCTGAACGCGTTACAGATGTTGCTTATATTGAGTTTTTAATTTGGCTCGGCGCACTACTTCTTCTGGGCGTTGAAGCGCTAGTGATTTTTTTACCTTTAGAGAAATCGATCAAACAAGCATTTGACGAACAGGTAGAACTTAGCAAAGCGGCACAAGCTTTAGCGACTCAGGCGGAGAAGGCCAGTAAGGCAAAATCAGAGTTTTTATCAAGTATGAGTCATGAGTTACGCACGCCTATGAATGGATTATTTGGCATGATTGAACTTGCGCTCGATAATCCGAAAAAAAGCAATATTTATCTCAAAAAAGCAAGAGCATCAGGGCGTCAACTCCTTGTGCTTATTAATGACATTCTTGATATATCCAAGATTGAAGCCGGAAAAATCGTTGTGGAGCAATCCCCCGTAGATTTGCTTCAGGTACTTGATGACGTAGTGTCTTTACAGCGGGTAGCCTGCCAGCGAAAAGGGTTAGTGTTTAACTATTATAAAGATGCATCTCTGCCCCACGTTATCGCGGGAGACATTACCCGTATTTCACAAATTCTGCACAACCTGCTTAGCAATGCGATAAAGTTTACTGAAAAAGGCAGCGTAACGCTGCAAGTCTCATATTTAAGAGACGTAAGAAACAACGTGCTGTCTTTTGAAGTCAAAGATACTGGCATTGGCATTGATACTGACAAAATAAACAGTATTTTTAACAAATTTGAGCAGGCTGACAGCTCAACTACCCGTTCGTTTGGCGGTACAGGCTTGGGGCTTAGTATTGCAAAACAGCTGGCACAGCTAATGGAGGGTGACATTGCTGTTCGTTCAACTCTGGGTAAAGGCAGTACTTTCACCTTCACAATGCTAGCAGAAGAAACACAGCTGCCTCCCCTCTCAGTAAAACCGAGTGCCAGCGTAAAATGCGCGGTTGTAGACGACTTACAAACGAGTCGAGAATACATAGAACACGTGGTGTCGGCACTGTCACTGCCCTGCAAAAGCTACTATAGCGCGAAACAGTTTTTGGCAGACGACCCACTTTCGTTCGACATCATAATACTCGACATCGCTATGCCGGAAATGAGTGGGATCGACCTTTTAAAAGAACTAAACAAAACGAAACCCATAAAATTTCCACACGTGGTGCTTATCTCAGCAGAATTAGATCGTTTAGATTACGAAAGCGACATTGCATCGCTCATATGGAAAACACACGCCAAACCAATAAACCGCCGGGAACTAGAGTATGACTTGACGTCTTTATTGCAACGTGACGATGCTACAGCGAAAACAACGCCCTCAGATAATCACAACAAGCGTATCTTGCTGGCAGAAGACAATGACATTAATGCCGAAGTCGTAAAAACCATGTTAAGTGGTGAAGGTTATAAATGCCTGCATGTTAAGAACGGTAAAGATGCCATTGATGCGTGTAAGCGACACACGTTTGACTTTGTATTGATGGACTGCAATATGCCCATTATGGACGGTATCGAAGCGTCCAGCATTCTTCGCAATACAATGAACGTAACAACGCCTATTGTTGCGCTTACGGCGAATGCGTTTTTAGAAGACAAAGAAGCGTGTTTGGCGGCTGGCATGACCGACTTTCTTACCAAGCCACTGGATAAAAGCACCCTGTTAACTTGCATAACCAAGTATATAAACAATAACGCCTCATAGTGAGGCCTTTATGGCTTGCTACATAGTTAGCATTGTCAATAAGCAAGCCCGGGCCAAGCACTTATTCGTAGACGCTTTGTTGTGCTGTATATCCTGGCGCAATCGCAAGATTGTCAGTATTTTCAAGAGAGCTTTGATTGCTTAGCCATAATTGATACTCACCTGTTCTCAGACTTGCGTGTTTCGTACAATCTACGTTCCAGCGCCTCAATAGGTACCCGGCCATTGCGGCGCGTACTTGCAAAATCAGTACCCCGCCTTCCATAGCATAATCGAGCTCAATCGCGGTTGGATACTTGATGTTCTTTGGATGTGGCACGATCTCCAAGGGAATTAACCGTTGCCACTGCTCATCACAGGCTATACATTCGTGTTCCTCTGGAAAAGCTTTCACTGTTACTTTACTTATTCGAGTGAGCACAAAATCTCTAAAACTCTGAGATTTTCTATCAAACGCGCGAACGTGCCAACGTTGGCCATTGTCCACAATGCTATGAGGTACAAGCTCTCGCGAGGTGCTACCACTAGACAGTGAAGTATAAATCACACTGATCGCTTTTCGATTCACGATAGCTTGTACCACTTTGGCCACTACAAAAATATCAGGTACATTAAGAGATGACGCACTTTCTACTGGAAAGTGGATATCACCAATTGCATCAAACCCGTCTGAAATATCGTTTGCTAATTTTACCAACGTGCGCCTAGCATCATGTTCAAATAGCGGTACATAGTCTTCGGTTTGGAAATAGCGTTTTTCGCGTGGGTCATAAAACAAGTTATTGGGGGCTAGCTCTTTATAGAGCGTAAAATCTCTAGACCCGGCAGATAGACCTACCTGAAAGCGATTGATAAGATCTTGGCGATGAATTGCCCCCTTAAAAAGCAGGCAAAAATCGATGTAAGCCAAACGCTGGCGTTGTGAAAATGAAATAGTCTCTATCATAGAAAGCGCATAGTAGTTTTTTATCCAGTGTGGTTTATTTCAAGTCGTATGTAAATAACAAAATTAACCGTGTTGCTTGAAAGCGTTATCCCACACGCAAAAAAAAAGCCCGGCATCAAGCCGGGCTTTTTATTCTTACCTTTATCACATGCTTTTTATGCGTGTGATTTCTTTCTTTTCAACACTAAAGCAGCAAGTCCTATCAGTGCTAAAACGCCCGTGCTTGGCGCTGGAACTTGGTTAACCGTGAACTGAGCGGTTTGTGTTGCTACGTCTTGAGGCAATCCAACGAGCGCTGTTGCGTCTACGATTTGGCTTTGTGTAAAGGTAAACACATCAAGATTTACACCAGCGGTAGATGCGACAAACTGCAGTGTGTACAGGCCTACTGTCGTTAGACCTGCCTGAGAAAACGGGTCAGCACTTAATGCAAACGCGTTTCCTTGAATCTCACTGCCATTGTTAGTGCCGACAAACAGTTCTGCCGGCAAAGCTGGAGCAAATGGAAACATTGGTGGCATCGCAGGCCCATAAGCCATAAGACTAGTAATACTGCCATCAACATAGCTAAGCGCAGTTGTATCAAAATCGAATGCAGTAACGTAAGAAGAGAAGAACGTTTGTACTCCATTTTCAAACAAGTCGGTTAAACTTACTGTCACATTGATTGTTTCACCTACGTTATACTCGGTCTTATCGGTAGTAAGTGTAATAAGTGCAGCATTTGCATTAAATGTCATCGCTGCTAAAAGTACTAAAAATAGTTTTTTCATTATTTTATTTCCAAAAATTAAACTGCACAGCCTACGCGCGAACACATAGCCGTTAATGCTTGAATGTCAAAGAAGTTAACTACGCCATCGCCATTAAAGTCGTAGCGCTCATCATTAGCTTGTCCAGAAATAAACGCTTGATAGAACATCATAATATCGTCGTAATCCACGTCATTATCACCGTCAAGGTCACCTGGTAACACCGCGTCAGGGAAATTCATCACTACCACAACCGGATCGTGGTCTGACGAACGGTAAGCGTCGCTGCCATAGTAGCTAGCAAGCTGAGTTTCAGATTTAAATTCTACGTTGTAATCAAATACGCGCGGCTCATCGGCATTGATATGCCACACCGTGGTGTCTACAACATATTCAGTCAGAGAACTACTTGTTAACGCATGGTCTAAGTAGCCCATTTCTCCACCAAAGCTGTAAGAATAAGCATTTGAGCCATCGAACAGTTCTACCACGTTTGAATAGCCTGCAGACTCTAGCGCTAGAATTGGTGTTTCCTTAGCATAAGCGTTAAGGTCACCCATTATTAGCACACGGTCAGACAGTACTTCGCTGTTCTGTGCAATCAACGCAAGCAAGCCTTGTGCAGCTTCCGTGCGCAGCTCATTCCAGCAACCTTGTCCATCACCTAAATCAGCATTATTGCCAGTAGCACTGCTACAGCTGCCCTTTGACTTGAAGTGATTAATAGCGAACGCGAAGCTTTCGTTGTTGCTGTTAACGTTAAAGTTCTGAACAAGCGGCTGTCTGTTTCCAAAATCAAATGGCGCAGCGTCAGAGGTAACTGGCGCACCAGACGGAGTAACCGTTGCTGGCTTGTATAGCATACCCACTGCTATTTCATCACCACCAAGCTCTGACTCCAATGCGATGTAAGCATACTCATTTGCACCTAGCTCAGCGTTTACGCTGTCAACTAAACCTGCGATAGCAGAGTCACTGCCGTAACCATCATTTTCAATCTCGACAAGACCCAGTACGTCTGCATCCATTGCAACTATTGCAGCTACTGTTTTAGCTTGTTGACGCGCAAACTCTTCGGCACTGTTTGCGCCACGAGAGGTTGGGAAGCTAGGCCCGTTGAAATAGTTAAGCACGTTAAAGCTTGCCACTTTTACGTCGCCAAGCGCATTCAATAACGGTGCACGAGTTCTAGGATTCGTGCGTATCGTTTGCACATCACCCACTGGGATAAGATTGTATGCACCAAATGCATAATGCAGAACGCCTTGCAGGCTGTCTACACTGTCACCTAAACGCAACGTGTTATTGTGTGAAAGACCGCCCACTGGGAACTCAAGGCCATCACGGTTTTGAGATGTATAGCCATCGTCAACCAATAAGGCATCACGCGCGTTTTGCTGTGCCAACGCTATCGCTTCTTGTGAATTCGCTTCAAATTGATTTGTAGGAATCATTAAGCGTTGTGAAGATACTGCGAATTGACCGTAACGGCCTAGATTGTAGATATCAGTCACTTTTAGCGTTTGCTCGAAGCTAACTTGCATGCCTTCGAAAGCTTCCAAATCGGCGTCAGCTTGCAATGGTAGAGAAATCGAAGTGTATAGCACTGTATCACCAGCACCGATAACTTCAACGTCAGCGGTTGACGTTAGTTGCGTTGCGCCAAAGCGCTCTCCTACCGTAGCGGCAACACGGACTAAATCACCAGCCTGTGGAAGTTGGCCTGAAGGACCTGCATAAACAAACACACCCTCAGACGTTGCGGCGTTATTGTCAGAGTCGCTTGCTTCTTCTTGAACGAAGAAACCGTCCATACCCGGCACGACTTTCGTTACAACCGCTTCAACAACCACATCAGTACCTACCATTGAAGACGCATCACCTTCACCTTGTATAGCACTAATAAGCACTACCGTAGGCGCGGGGTCCACTGGGTCTGTTGGGTCCGTTGGATCTGTTGGGTCTGTTGGATCCGTTGGGTCCGTCGGTTCCGAAATTGCACCATTGTGTGCGCCAAACTGGTCTAGGGTATCTTTCGCATAGCTGTCCCACTCAACGCTTGGGTCAAAGCTACTATTGCGATTTGGGTTACCACCGGTCACCGTGCTCTTGCGCACTAATGTAACGTCTTTACCCCAGTTTGTTTTTACTGAGAACGTTCCTAACGCATCAACCACTTCACCGTTGTATGTCAATTCAATGTAATCATCGCCATTAAAGTTAATGACAAAATTACTAATTGTTGAACCGTTTGTAAGTAATGCGTCGGCTTGACTGTTTGCATATGTTGCAACACCTCCAGAAGCAATAGAGCCCTCTAAATCAAGTACTTTGCCATCGTTTTCACCAGACGCACCGTTGGTGTAAAGAACAAGAGCATAGCCGGATAGATTGACCGCTTCTGACGAGCTATTGAATAGTTCAATACCTTTGTTGAAGCCACCACCCTCTACGTACTCTGAAATGTAAACACTGTTGCCTGAAGTCGGTTCGCTTGGGTTAGTGTCCGGGTTTGTACCACCACCCCTGTCTGGATCAGTACCGCCACCTGTATCTGGGTCAGTACCACCTGTATCTGGGTCAGTGACGCTTCCATCACAGCTTTCATTGAATATCAATGAAGCAAGTTCAGGTTTGTCGATGAAGGGGTTACGGTTGCCTTGGAATTCAAACACTCGCTCATTACGACGACGTTCGAAGTCATCTACTGGGTCGCTCTCATGCCACTGGAGCAGAACACATAGCTTGCCAAATGCCGCTTCGTCAGTGGTCGTTAGACGATTAAGCAACACAAGGTCTTCTTCTGTATCACCTGCGGTATTACCGTCGTATCTTACGTCCATGTAAAGCATTGAACGTGCAACATCACCTTTCACGGCATCACGTGGCTCAAACGAGTCACCATCTACACGATTAGCTGGCGCTTCACTAAGCGCGCTATCACTGAAATCAAAGTCTAGATTACCGCGTGAACTGTTGACCGAGATATCCGTTGGGCGCAAATGCAAAATATCGGTATAAGCAGTTAGGCTCGAACTTGAAAAACCGTGGCTCTTAGCCCACACGTGCTCTCTATTCCAATTATCTTGGTTAGTGCTTTGAGAGCCACTTCCGTTAGTGCTTTTGGCTTGAGACGTTCCTTTGTAGAACAACAGTACATTGTCTGTGTTCGCCGGGTCTTCATCTGTATATGTCAATGCTGTCCACACTTCTGAGTAACTCAGCATTCTGTGACCGTTTTCGATGATGTCATGAGCCGCAGACTTAAGCGTGACCGCATCATCATTGTTGGCAATAGCGGTATTTAACGTCGCGTAATAGTCAGACTCAACATAATCACTTGCCAAATTAATTGCTTCTAGGTCTGGGCAATTAAAGCAGCTACCTGATAAAACAAGCAGCTCTGTTGATGGCTCACCGCCGTTGTCGGGCGTATCGCCACCATTGTCTGGATCATCGCCGCCGGTATCGCCCGACGCAATAACTTTTACGCTATCTAGATTGTAATACTCGCTGCTTGCGCCATTAAGCATTGCTACTCGGACAACCAAAGTAGAACCAGAACCGACATTGGCAGTAACCAGTGTATTCTCAAAATCATCATTAACTGTGTTGCTATCGCCGTCGTTCAGTGTAATCAACTGAAACGCACCACCGTCAAGTGAATAATACACATCAATATAGTCATCAGGCTCAAACGTACCGCTTTCTGATAACGCAACTTCTACACTGATGTCACCCTGGCCGCTAATATCAATGCTTTCAGTTTCCCAAATGGCTTCGCCGTCAACATCGCGGGCCTGCATAGCGTTATTGTTTACTCTGAACCAGTCGCTAGAGGCTGTAATTTCTGCGCTGGTTACGTCAATAGACCAACGTTCAACGCCGTCGACTACTACATTTTCACCCAATGGGATTGGGCCCGTTGCCCCTTTACCTTGAAGCGCAGCTGCCTCAAAGTTCTCTTCCCACAGTGTAGTGGCAGATGCATTTAATGAAAGCACGCTTAGTGACAATGCGCCGGTAAGGAGCGCATTGACGACCTTCGCTGACTTCCTCAATTTGAGCTTGTGTGTGTTATTCTGAATAATCATTATTTTTGTCGTCCGTTGTATAGGAAGGTATAAAATCTTATACATACGTATACACAGCAAGCACTTAAGCAAAATAATAATATAAACGTCACATTGCTTTAAAATCAGCAACTTGGGGCTTTAAAATAAGTTTACTTATTGAATAACTCCACTGTACCTTAGAACAGGAAAAGCTGATTTGTCACAATGCGAATTCTTGGTAGTAATGCGGCAAATTGGTGGCGAAAACATGCTGCACCGTGGTGCACTTTTAAATACCGCGCACAAAAAAAGAGCACGTAATCGTGCTCTTTTTATCCCGCGACATTTGTTATTTAGTCGCCATATGTAGAAAGAAACGTATCGAAGTCAGATTGGAACGTGTCTTTTAAACGCATACATTGCTTTGACTCATCTTGCATTATATCTACGCCTCGTGACATACCTTGATGTTCATCAGAGATGGGGGCATAAAAGCGCGTAGCGAGTGCCAAGTTATCAGGCGAGCATGTCACAGAAACAAATTCTGGCATGCGAGAAACATGGTAGTCTGGCATTTTGGCTATTAGCTTTGCTTTGTTCGCATTGAGCCATTCATACAAAATGGTGTGGTCTTCAAGATTGCGCGCAACCTGCACAACCATGTACAAGGTATTTGCGGGCGTAATGCTATCGGTCAAAGCCAAGTCCAACATTTTAAATACTGATGCTTTATCACTAAAGTGCATCGAGTAAATAAGCGTGCTTTTTACATTAGGAAGCTGTGCTTCATTGAATGTTTGAACAATGTCAGCGAACCACTTTGCGTTGTCTTCGTCTTTACTGTATTTGGTTGCAATAGTAATAGCTGTACCTGCAATGCCTGACGGCACGCTACTTGTGTCCTTGATGTAACGCTTGGCAATTACCCTGCTCTGTTCAATAAGCTTCTCATTCTTTGCGTGCATTCCAAGTAAGCGATAAAGCTGGTTACGCAAACGAATAACATCCGCCGAGTCGGTGTCGCTCTGCGTAAGTGTTAATTGGTCCAGTAACGGTAAATAATCTTGGTTAAGCAGTGTGGCGAAGTTTGCCTCATTGCTTTCATTAACAAGGTAGCTAAACTCCGCAAGCACACCTACAGCAGCGCGAATAACCGCAGGGTCTTCATCTTTCGCCAGCGCATTGAGAACACTAATAACACTATCAATACCCACTTCATTGGCGTTAAGTAACGCTTGGTAATTGTATAGTAGATTTTTCTTCTCGCGTTTATTCAGGGCATTGATGTTCATTAGCAATGAATTTAGCTGTTGAGCATCAATTGCCCAGCGAAAATATCCGGTCGCATTATCGTTCGGATAAACCCATTGCGCCTCGGCCAATTGAGGCAAACGCGTCGTTTTATTGTCAATAAACACAATGTCGCGTTTAATTTCATCATTCACTTGGTAAGTCAGCTTTAGCGGTATAGCCCACGTTTGCTCTTCAACTTCAGCTCCTGCTAAATGGAAACGTGACTGTGATACTTTGCCATCCGTGCTGATATGAATAAGCGGATATCCCGGTTGCTCCAAGTAAGCTTTCATCATGGCGCTAAGATTAAAATCTGAGACACCATCAAGTGCCGCCCACAAATCGTCTGCTACTGTATTGCCCCACGCATGCTTATTCATATAGTTTCGTACGCCCTGACGAAACTTCTCAGTACCAATCAACGATTCAATCATTTGTAGAATCGATTCACCTTTAGAGTAGTTTAGGCCCAACCCATCCATAACATCAGGCTGACTTTTCACTACTTTCTTCACGGGTTTTACCGTTGGGCTGGCATCAGCACCAAATGCACCTTCCTGAACTATGCGATCAGCATAGTTCAATTCGGGATACAATGTTTTCATCGTGTGACTTGCCGCCCAAGAAGCAAAGGCCTCATTCAGCCAAAGGTCATCCCACCACGCCATTGTGACTAAATTACCAAACCACTGGTGCGCAAGTTCGTGAGCGATAACATTAAGTGGGCTCGAACGCTCGGTGACACTGGGGTTATCTTCAAGTAAGAGAAGACTATCGCGGTATGTGATAAGACCTACATTTTCCATTGCACCATGGGTAAAGTTGGGCACGGCCACAAAGTCCATCTTTTTATATGGATATTTAATATCGAAAAAGTCTTCAAGTGATGCAAGAATCTCTGGCGTGTGCTTAATAACGAATTTTGTTTTGTCCACGTAACCTTTTGGCACATAAATGCGTCCAGGAACGGGCAGCCCTGTCATTTCAGCACTGTCGAAAGGCCCTACTGTATATGCTATTAGGTAGGTTGGCATCGGCTTAGTCTTTTCAAACAATACCGACTTTATCCCCGCCTCTACCGATTGTGCTTCAACCGGTGTATTACCGACAACAACCTGGTGCTCTGGCGCACTGATCGACATTTGGTAAGGAATTTTGAAAATAGGCTCGTCGAAGCTGGGAAATGCTTTTCTTGCGTGCATATCTTCAAACTGCGTGAATATATAGTTTCTATCCTCAAAGCGTGACAAATACATACCATCCGATGAAGTATTTACCTTACCTTCAAACGTAATACGTAAAACGTATTTTCCTGGTGCGATAGACGATGTAGCCATTGCCCAGTTAATATCGTAATCGCCAATGCTGACATCAAGAGGCACTTCACTACTTTCTGATATTAGGACTGCCGACATAACCGCTAAATCTTGCTGATAAAAACCAACTTTTTTCGTTGGGTTGTTAACAGTAACGTGAATATCAGTTGAGCCGGAATAGGCAGGTTTGTCAGGGTCAAGATTGAGATGAATGCGTTGAAAGGTAGGGGTTACCGATTTTGGTAATCGGTAATCAACGTCTGTAGCGTGCACAGACAGGCTAAGCAGTGACACAAAAGCCAATAGCGTCAATGCTGCACCATTTAGCGCAAAAAATAGCGCAGAAACTCGTTTCATGTTGTTTTATCCGTCGTTCGGGAAATTTCCCTCTATTTTTTCACGCGTAAGGATAAAGATGACATTTTACGATAGCAATCAAGAGCGACATATTCCTTGCTGCAAATTGTAACTAACCATTACAAGGTAATTTCGATTTCTAAAAGTGGTAGCGCCGCAGCTGCATTTGCATTTGTTTAATCTGTGAAACCAATTCACCGCAGCTGTTTGCCACTTCAGTAGCATATGAAGTATTTGCATCGCCTACCGCGTGAATCGAACCAAGACCCTGTATTACATCGTCTGCTACGCCTTTTTGCCCTTGTGCCATATTTGCTGCATCTTGGTTCAGTGTCGTAATTTGAGCAACAGCCTCTAGTGCTTGCTTCAGCGAATCACCCGCTCGTTTCGTGACTTCAACAGTGTTAAAAGCAGTGTCTTTGTTGTGCTGCATTTTTTCAGATGCAACCCTGCTTCCTTGTTGCAACCGCTCAATCATATTCCTAATTTCTTCGGTAGATGTCTGCGTTCTGCTTGCCAAAGAACGTACCTCATCCGCGACTACAGCGAACCCCCTTCCCTGCTCTCCGGCCCGCGCGGCTTCGATCGCGGCGTTTAATGCGAGTAAGTTGGTTTGCTCGGCTATCGTTCTAATGACTTCCATTACGCCGCTAATTTCTTCGCTAGCTTGTGCAAGTTCAGAAATAACTCGCACTGATTCATCCACATCATTTGCTTGGATTTCGATATCTTGTATGGTTTTGCCTAACACATCAACGCTATTTCTTGTGTCACTATCTGCGGCCATCGCTGCTTGATTTGAACTGTGGATGTTATTGGAGACTGTATCTGCATTCTCTTTCAAGAGCGCAATGGCGGCGTCGATTTTATGCGTTTCCTCAGATAACGCGCTTACCGAGGCTTTAGATTTGGCTGCCGTACTATTTAGGGTTTCAGATTTCGCCAACATACTTTCGGTGGCCTCATCCACGCTCTGTAGCGTCTGTTGCAGCTGACTAAGCAACTGATTAAACGCCCGGGCCATTGTACCGAACTCATCAGCTCGAGAAGCCTGAAAACGAAATGTTAGGTCCCCCTCACCCGACGATAAGTTATTTACTACGCCAATAAATTCCTCGAGAGGCTTACCAACAATATGATTAACTAAGAACCAGATAGTAAGTAATATGCCGGCACTGGCCAGTACAATCTTCACAATAACAATAAACACGGCTTCGCCTATGAGGGCTGACTTCTCAGACGAAGACGCAACCAAAATAATGTCGTACCCCCATGGCTCAAAGGGTGTAATACTGACCAACCAATCTTCATCGTTACTAGTAAGCGCTTCGCGCACCTTGGCATCACTGACATGTGATGAGTGCATGCGAATGTTCCCTTTACCATCTCGTAAGGCAACAAACCCCTCTTCAAGTACATGACTTTGTGTTATTGCTTCTTCCAATACATTGAGATCTGCTGAGTAGCCAACATACCAAATGCCCACAACGTCACCCGAAGCGTTGAACATAGGCTCATATCCCGTCAAGTAGGGGCTACCTAGAATGTCTACTGCGCCGTAATACGCCTGTTTATTTTCTATTTGCTTTATTGCTTTTCCATTGGGCGCGAGTTTTGTGCCAATGGCTCGTTCACCGGCTTTTATCACGTTAGTACTTACCCTGATGTACTCATTGCCAGTTTTACTGAAGAGTGTTGCCGTTCCTCCCATCACATCGGTTAACCCATCAACCAACGCAAAGTTGTTTGCTTGAGGCTCAGTCCCCAGCATCAATTCATTCGCTTGCGTTGCTTTCACCGTTACTCTTGACGATTGACTCGGCGTTCCAAGCAGAGCACCACGTTGCTTCAAGAGTGCCATACTGCTTTTGACACGCTCCAGCATTATTGCATCGGTTACGGTTAAGATATTGTTGAGACGGTCGGCGGTTTCTTTCTTTTGTAACTGTATCTGCTGACTAATAGTTGAAGATGTTGTGAAAACAGTGATGATCGCAATAACGATCGCAAAACATGAAATAACGACCGTAACGGCCAGCAAGAATTTTCGCTGAATTGACATCTACTTTACTCACTTACTCTTGAGTGTTGTCTAAAATGAGTGTGAAGGCCTTTATGATGCATTGGCGAGGCACACTAAAGCACAGCCGTGTGAGTTAAACTAATGAATCCTTTAGCATTAAACTTAGGTCAAAAAAAATGAAGAGCCAATATTTTTTGTGAAAATATTGACGTAGTTACTTCATCGTTACTTTGCCACCAATCATTTTTAACGCGGGTTCTCCTCTAATCAATGCATTACGGGCAAATTGCCTACCACAAGAAGGGCAAATGCCATCTTCCTTTGTGTAATTTTCAGCAATTCTAGACTTAAAACATTTAATTAACGTTCCTTTGCCACCTTTTCGATACTTATAGAGTTGTTGTTTGCACTTTGAGCAAAATATCTGAACCGTTGTTACAGGTCCCTTTGCGTTAGGTTTCGACATGTGTAATTCCGACAGCTAATCCAAACAACGTGCATTTTAGTGGGTTACTTAGCTGAAATCTTGACAATTTTTAAAGATTGAACTTCCTTTAATAAGCAGCAGCTTAACGAAAAGCTGGGTGATAAGAACACGCATTCTCTATTGGTAAAAACAAAGGAAACACACATGAAAAAACTGGCAACATGCTGCACAGCCGCCGCTGTGCTTACGGGTCTGCCTGCATTTGCGCAAGCAAATGACGATTTTCGAATTTCCGGTTTTGCTTCCCTTGTAGGTGGCACAGTTGTAGACGGAGACGGCTATTGGGCAAGGCTTCCCGAGGCAGCGGGGCAATACGACACTGGCTTAGAATTTCAAACTGAATCTCGGCTTGGACTTCAAGCAAGATACCAAGCAGGAGAAAAATTATCTTTGACCGCACAGGCAATATTCAGAGGCATCAATGACTTCGAGCCGACGCTAGAATGGCTTTATGCTTCCTATGAGATTACGCCAAGCTTAGAAGTAAACGCGGGCCGAATGCGGCTGCCGGTTTATCACTTTTCTGATTACATGGACGTGGGTATAGCGTATCCGTGGCTTCGTGTTCCGTCTGATGCCTATTCTCTGGCGGTCACCAATTATCACGGCATTAGTCTTCGCTACATGCTAGATTGGGACGCTGGCACCACTAATTTCTTACTTTACGGTGGTCAACAAGACACCGACCCAAACGACCTCATAACTACCATTGAACAGTACAAAACTGAACAGCTCTACAATGATAACGGTGGTTTCAGGGGTGTAAGAGGCATACGCACTACAAAAGACTACGAAGATATGAAAGGCATTGTAGTCGATACACAAATAGACTGGTTCAATCTACGCCTTTCTTACCTTGAAGGTAGAGAGAATTTTACATTTTACGCCGAGGGCGGTTACCCATCTACGCCATTGTTCGGCGATGAATGGGTGGACACGCAGTTCATCGACGTGTCCACGTCCATCGACTACAACAACTGGTTTTTTATTGCGGAATGGAATGAATACGACAACATTTACACTTCGTGGTTCACCTCAGTTGCGAAAACCTTTGGCGATTGGACACCTTATGTTTTTTACTCGAATTTTGAAGGGGAGTTCCGGTTTATTGCACCGGGCGGTATTTCTGCTGGGTTCGAGGACGGAGTAACAGGTACCCTAGATGACGATTACAACTCGATTGGTGTTGGATTGAGATACAACATCAACCCGCGTACAGCGCTAAAGTTTGAGATTACCGACTTTAATGATGATGGCGATGCTGCTGTATTTATTGATGAAGACCAGGACGGTGACACAGACGCTACTGCGGTAGCTATTTCTTTAGACCTCGTTTTTTAAGGCGTAATAATTATGAAAAAACTCGCACTTTTATGCCTTGCGCTGGCGATGCCTGTAAGCGCAGCAAACGTAGTCATTGTTAATGCAAACAATGCGTCCGCAACAGATATGGACACAGTTAAACGTATCTACCTTGGAAAGCTAAAAGCCTTCCCAGATGGCAGCAAAGCACTCCCCCTCACCTACGATCAAGGTGATGGTACTAGAGAAACGTTTAACACGACCGTTTTAGGAAAATCTGAAAGTCAGTACTCAGCATTTTGGTCGAAGCTTGTATTTACGGGTCGGGGCACCCCTCCCGAAACGGTGACCTCTCAGGACGAAATGGTCAAGCTTGTAGGCACCAACCCCAATACGATTGGGTTTGTTGATGAGAGCCAAGTAAACGATACGGTTAAAGTGGTTGGCACATTCTAACGCGTATCAGCGGCGTATTAGGTAAAGGAGGACAATGTCCTCCTTTTTTATGCATGCTGGCATTAGTCAGGATATTCAGTTAAGAAATTGAGGTTGGCAAATGCCATTATCACATCCTTTGCAAAGTCTACCCTAGGGTGCCTCAATGCGCCTTTCTTCCAAACCAAGTAGATGTCATTTTGAGGCCCAACAGGACCTAGAGGAATAAGTTCACCTTTTTCGATGCCGTCTTTACACAAATAATCAGGTAGAACTGAATACCCTATACCCGCTTTAATAATGGTGCTTATCGCCCGAATATCAGGGCAGACTGCGGCTACTGGCGATTCACAAGCCGCATTAAATACTTCTGCAAAGTAGCGTCTAATTAAGGGTAACTGTTCGTCGTAGGTTACCACTTTGTACTGATTCAAAAGCGACGCTGTAACATCTCTTTCACTTAACAGTTTCCCCTGCACTCTATTCATAACTAAGATAAGGCGTTCCTTATCCAGCTTTTGATATTCGTACATTGCATCAGTAGGTTCTGATGCAGTAATGGCAAGTTCAGCTACATCAGTTTCAAGCAGTTTGTATGTTTGCGTTTTATTGCCTATGTGCATCACAAGATTGACTTTGTCGGCTTGAAGCAAATTTGCCAATGCCGGTCCGGCCACCAAACTTAGGTACTCTGCCGGCCCCGCCAAATGCAGCGTTCCGTGATCGGTGGATGCACGGCTTCTTATGGAAGCCACTTTTTGTTCAAGCACATCAATATGACTTGCCACCTGCAAGGCAAGATCATCAGCAATAGCAGTAGGCTCTACTCCTCGCGCTTTTCGAACAAAAAGCTCTTTTCCTACTATTGCTTCCATTGCCTGTATATGGGAGGTCACCGCGGGTTGTGACATATGAAGGCGAGAAGCGGCACGGGTTATATTGCCACTCCGGTAAACTTCTACAAAAGTTTTTAGTTGTGTTAAATAGGACATTGATAACGACCCATCAGAATTTTGATGACTCATACCAATTTATCTGACTTCTGTCCTAACGCCAAACTCCTTAAGATGCACGCACAATTTGATGCGACAAGAGTATGTCTATGAAATCAACATTATCAATTTTATCGCTCACCGTAGCAGCAAGCCTTTCTTACAGTGCAATGGCAGACAGCAAGCCGCCCGTAAAGGGTGAGGTTCTGATTTTATTATCCAGTGAAAACATGATGACATTGGCTGATGGAAAACATGAGCCAACAGGGTACTATTTGAATGAATTTGGTGTGCCGGCAAAAGCGCTAGTTGAAGCAGGCTATAAGCTCGTGCTAGCCACTCCGAAAGGCAATGCGCCTTCTGTAGATAAAAAATCAGTCATTCCACAGTATTTCGATGGAAGTGAAGCGCAGATGCACAGCATTCACCAGTTTGTTTCCTCGCTAGAGGGCATCGACGATACGCTTTCATTTTCTGAAGTAATAGAAGCGGGCTTAGACGACTATGAAGGCGTGTTTATACCTGGTGGCCATGCTCCACTTATCGATTTGGCGAATAACCCTGATGTAGGTGAGATACTATCTCATTTTCACAAGACGGGAAAACCCACTGCGGCGATATGTCATGGACCAATTGCCTTACTTTCTGCGCAACTCAACCCAGAATCTTATGAGCTGGCATTGAAAAACGGTACACAAGCCTCATCCTCTGGTTGGATATATGATGGCTATAATATGACTATCTTTTCGACACCGGAAGAAGAGTACTTTGAAAGTACGCTCAATGGTGCTTCGCTTTTATACTATCCCGCAGATGCGATGTCAGGTGCGGGTGGCAACATGAAATATAAAGAAATGTGGGCGCCCAACGTAGTAGTAGACCGTGAATTAATTACGGGGCAAAACCCATTCTCAGATGACGTGTTAGCTGATAAATTGATTCAGCAACTCGACGCACAACACAAATAAGGACAGGCGAAAGACTATGCTTAATTTCACATTTAAAAACCAAACTGAGATTCTGTTTGGCAAAGGCCAGTTAAGCGAAGTATCAACGCGCTTACCACAAAATGCAAAGGTGCTGTTTTTATACGGTGGTGGTTCAATCAAGAAAAACGGTATCTATGAAAAAGTCATTGCAGCACTTGACGGTGCCGATGTTGTCGAGTTTCAAGGTGTTGAACCAAATCCAGAATTCGAAACGCTAATGAAGGCGGTAAAGGTTGCGCGCGAGAGTAAGGCTAACTTTATCATGGCCGTTGGCGGTGGCAGCGTTATTGATGGCGCGAAGTTTGTTGCGGCGGCGGTGAATTTCGCCGGTGACCCATGGGAAATTTTAACCAAAGGTGCTCCTTTTGAAAATCCACTCCCCATAGGAGCAGTGCTAACGCTTCCGGCTACGGGTTCAGAAAGCAACGGCAACTCTGTGGTAAACCGCAAGGAAACACAACAAAAACGCGCGTTTTCTTCTGAAACAGTACAACCCGTTTTTGCTGTGCTTGACCCAGAGTTTACGTATTCACTACCGCCGCGCCAAGTTTCCAATGGTGTAGTCGATGCTTTTGTTCATGTTATTGAACAATACCTCACTTATTCGGTTAACGCGCCACTTCAAGACCGCTTTGCAGAAGGTATTTTGCAAACATTGATTCAAGAAGGTCCTAAAGCACTTGCGACACCAGAAGACTATGACGTGCGTGCAAATGTCATGTGGTCAGCCACAATGGCACTTAACGGTCTAATAGGGAAAGGGGTACCGCAAGACTGGGGAACGCATATGATAGGTCACGAGCTTACCGCACTCCACGGCCTAGATCATGCCGTCACGCTTGCAATTGTGCTACCGTCACTTATGTTTGTTCAGCGCGATAAAAAGCAGGAAAAAATCCTTCAACTCGGTGAGCGTGTATTTGGAATTAAAGAGGACGACAGCGAAAAAGCCATCGACTTAACGATAAAAGCAGTGCAGGACTTCTTCGAAACGATGCAGGTAAAAACCCGCCTTTCTGACTATGATATTGAAAAGTCAGCGATAGATGGACTAATCGCGAACTTAGAACGCAATGGCCTAACCGCATTAGGTGAACACGGCGATATCGACTTAGAAAAAGCGCGTCAAATTCTGACGTTAGCCGCTTAATCTGTTTTTAGCAGACACTTCACACAAAAAAAAGCGACATCATTGAATGTCGCTTTTTTCTTTTTGGCTTTGCACAGGTCATAGCGATTACCCCTTTACCGATTAAGTAAACTTGCTTTTTCTTAAAGTGACGGTATGGTTTTCATAGGATCGTTGTAAGAGTAAAGCATGCCCGAAAGTGAACCTATTCTCCCTACCCCTAAACGCGATCAGCTAGGCGAATTGCGTAGAAAGCGTATTTTACAGATAAGCAATGTTACAAGCCTAGGGCTTATTGTTTGCTTGTTTGTTGCAAGGGGCATCACTTTCGATATTTTTGCTGCTAGCCTTGTTTCCATTGTTTTTGCAGCATTACTCGCCTATAAACACATCACATCCGTAAGCAGCTATCTATTACTTGTTGCAATATCATCGATGCTTTTTGCACTGGCGGCCACTGGCGCAGGTGTATTTGATATGGCTATGCTGGGCTATCCGGGCGTTATCATTTTTGCAGCGCTTTTAGGTGGTCGCGCGCTTTTCGCAGGTGTTCTTTCTCTAGTACTGGCACAATGTACATTGATGACGTGGTTAATTATAAGCGAAACCGTAACGCCACATAGCCCATCGCTAAGCTGGTCACATCTCATTTTTATTATTGTTATTTTCTGCGTGACGGGGTTTGGTGTTTACGTTCTTGTTCAAGACATTCGCCGTTTAATGGACTCGCTGCGCCAAGAGAATGCAAAAGTAGAGCAAAACCGGCTACACATACAACATTTAGCCCATCACGACCCGTTAACTAATTTACCCAACAGGGTATTAGGCGAAAGGTTGTTTATTCAAAAACTGGACGCAAGCGAAAAAGATGGACATCAATTGGCGCTGCTATTTATCGATTTAGACAACTTTAAGCCGGTAAATGATGCATTGGGGCACGCTGCTGGCGACCGCTTTTTACAGAAGATATCACAAACCATCACAGACAATTTATCGGCCAACGAGCGCCTTATTCGATTTGGTGGCGATGAATTCATAATCTTAGCTTCAGGTATAAAAGAAAAATCGCAGATTGATAGTCTATGCCACAATTTGATTGCATGGTGTTCTTCCGAATTTGAAGTG
The DNA here is from genome assembly GCA_964454185.1 of uncultured Alteromonas sp. GTDB lineage: Bacteria > Pseudomonadota > Gammaproteobacteria > Enterobacterales > Alteromonadaceae > Alteromonas. The sequence goes on along the minus strand of CAYVST010000042.1, from coordinate 6,739 downwards.
CTGCAAACAAAAATAGTCGTGTCCTGCTCCATCGGCATAGCACAGGCCCCTTATGACGGCGTAAAATTCAAACAACTTTGCCGAAAAGCTGACATCGCAATGTATGAAGCAAAGCGCAATGGGCGTAACCGCTTTGAATACTACGATGCCAAGTTTGACGAAGAAAGCGACGAAAAATTCAAGCTAATTCAGCGCCTTCGACCTGCAGTAACAAATGGCGAGCTTGAAGTGTACTACCAGCCCCTGATAGACCTAGCATCCGGCAGAATATGCTCACTTGAAGCTCTGGTTAGATGGCCTCAATCTGACGGTTCTGTTGTGCCGCCGGATAAGTTTATTCCACTTGCAGAGAGTAGCGGTCTTATTGCAGCACTCGGTGAATGGGTGCTCAATCAGTCCTGTGCGTTTTGTGCGCATCAACACTGCATTGGCAACACCGAACTAACCATTGCAGTAAACCTGTCATTTGCACAATTTAAAGACGGCTCATTACCCAATGTGGTAGCATCCGCCCTAGAGCAATCGGGTCTCACCCCTGGCTCACTTGAACTCGAACTCACAGAAAGCATTTTGGCTGAGTCAACCAATAACGTTACTCAACAATTGGATGAAATCAAAGCCTTAGGAGTGAAGTTCGCCATTGATGATTTTGGTACTGGGTATTCCAACCTCAACTATTTGCGCACCTTCAGCGCCCAAAAACTAAAAATTGATCGCATTTTTGTTAAAACGTTGGGCTTCAACAAAAAAGAAGAACCATTGGTGTCTGGTATTATCAACATGGCAAAGAGTTTGGGAATGGTCACCGTTGCTGAGGGCATTGAAAACGAAGCAGCCCTTGCAAAACTTATTGAGCTAGGCTGCGATATAGGTCAGGGCTACTATTGGAGTAAGCCCGTACGCAAAGCTGAGATAGAGACGCTTATTGCAATGAGTAGGCATCACTCCAAAAGAGCGACAGCTAAAAGCCGTGATAAGTGACGAACTCACTGTTGTTTGCGCGCGTTGAACGTACGTCATTTGCAGGGAAATCTGGATCAGGATAACCTAATGCAATACAAATCATAATGGCTTCATCATCGGGAATATTGGCGTACTTATGCACCACATCAGACTGCATAATACCTTGGCCATTGATGACACAACCAAGCCCTAAGTCCCATGCCGCTAACACAATGCCATAGGCCAAAGAGCCTAGTCCGAATTGGGTTATTCCTGCAGGCTCAAGTGTTTTATCATAGGTCAACACCAACGAAACAGGGGCATCAAACTGCCTAAAACCACGCATCATCCAATCCATGCGCTTTTCTTTGTCCTCTCGGCCAATGCCCATTACTTCAAAAAGCTGAATCGCTACATCAATTTGCCGCTGCCTATGCACACCTTCATAGTCCTCTTTATAAGGAAAGTCGCGTTTGTGAGGCTTGCCTGCGAGCGTGTTTTCGGTGTTCCCTTTTCGAATGTTGTCTAAAACCTCTCCCGATACCGCGTGAATTTTCCACGTTTGCGTATTATAGGAAGACGGTGCCCATTTAGCGGCATTGATAATAGCGTCAACAGTCTCTCTCGTGACGGGCTGTTTGGTAAACCCTCGTACGCTCTTGCGCGATGCGGCAAACTCAGCAAAATTCATTATTGTCCTTCTGTAATTTATCAGCCTAATGTTAATTTAGAGTAAACAGACCGCTTTATTGATGCAATGTTCGGCAACCACAATCGCAATTGTTTGTTTTTATATATATGTATAGCCTAACAACAACGTGACATCTTTTCGGTTGAAACAAGTGCAGTTTTTTCTATCACATTAAACTTTCGAACAAAATTCGCTAGCCTATTTGCGCCTTTTTACTTTGTGGCTTACGTTTTAATTACCTACACTGTTTCACATTAGGTTTGTATGCCATTTTTGAAAGACTCTGAACCGTCAAAGCCAACATCCAACCTCGCCCCTTGGAAAATCGCCATTATTGATGATGAAAGTGGTGTGCATGATGTCACCATACTGACACTTAGGCGGTTCAATTTTGAAAGACGCGGTGTGACATTCCTCAGTGCATACAGTGCAAAAGAGGGGTTGGCCTTATTTGAGGCACATCCAGATATTGCCCTTGCTTTTGTTGATGTTGTCATGGAAACCGACGATGCTGGACTTAAGCTTATTGATAAAGTGCGCAATGGGCTAAATAACCACAGTACGCGATTAATACTGCGAACTGGACAACCAGGACAAGCTCCGGAAGAAGAGGTCATACGCAGATACGATATAAACGATTACAAGGCCAAAACCGAGCTGTCGTCGCTCAAATTGAAGTCTTGCGTTTATACCGCTATCCGTTCTTACCGCGACATCAATACCATTGAAAAAAGCAAAAAAGGAATGGAAGACGTCTTACGCTCTTCATCGAGTGTTTTAGAAAGCCAGTCATTATCCCAATTCGGGTCCGCCGTGTTAAAGCAAATTCTCACGCTTTTAAATCTCAACAGTTCGGTGCTGTACCTTTCTACACAACATACAGACCTTTATGGTGACACTAAAATGACGGTATTGGGGGCAAGTGGTGATCTTATAGGGCTATGCACACCCGGCATCACCGCTGAAATCCCAAAAGCAATTGCAGAAGAAGTTAAGCAAGTGCTAGAAAACCAGACACACTATCAATCAGACAAACGCTTTATAGGTTACTACCCGACCAGCAAAGCCAGCCACAACATTCTCTATATCGAGCTTGATGGTCCTCTTGATGACCTTCAGAGAAAGACATTAGAAATGTTCGCCTCAAATGTGTCGGTAATTTTTCAAAATTTGACGCAAAAGGAAGACTTACAACAAACCCAAAAAGAACTCATTATGGTACTGAGTGATGCCATAGAGATGCGCAGCAAAGAGACGGGAGGACACGTAAAACGAGTTATTCTGATGACCGAGCTACTCTGTGAAAAGCTATTTATGAGCCAGGATTTCATAGACACGATCCGCTATGCGGCAGCGCTACACGACGTGGGAAAAATAAGTATACCTGAAGCCATATTGCACAAGCCCGGAAAGCTTAATGAAGAAGAGTGGGAAGTGATGAAAACCCACGCTCAAAAAGGCTATGAACTCTTATCGGGTACCGACAGAATTGTTGCTAAAATGGGGGCAGTCATTGCAAAATCACATCACGAAAAATGGGATGGCTCTGGCTATCCAGAAGGGCTATCAGGTGACAACATTCCAATTGAGGGTCGCATCATGGCGATTGTTGATGTTGTCGATGCCTTGCTGTCTAAGCGATGTTACAAGTCGGCGTGGGGCATAGAAGAAGTAAAAGCCTATATAAAGGAAAATGCAGGCAAACAATTTGACCCTATCATAACGCAGGTCATGCTTGAAAACTTCGACCAAATGCTAGCACTGCGTGAGCTTGCACCGGATAACGACGAATGAAAGACGCGCTCGAGTCGATACTGCTTCAAGTCAGTAAAAACGTGGACATCGACAAAGGTGACCTTCCCATTGCCTCTAGACTTATCATCAACTCGGTGTGCAAAGGGTTAAAGATTGGCCGCGCTGGCATATGGTTATACGACGATACGGTATCGCTGATAACATGCCAGTTACTTATAGACAAAGGAAATGATTTAGATAGCGAAAGCCTTGCGCTTACAAGAAAGGACTTTCCCCACTATTTCGACGCGCTAGATACTGAACGCACTATTGCGGCCGACAATGCGCATACCCATGGTGCAACATTTGAGTTTTCTGACGTCTATTTAACGCCGTTGGGTATTAGGTCGATGCTGGATGTGCCGATTCGCCATCGGGGGAAAATGATTGGCATCATATGCTGTGAGCATCAAGGAGATATACGCCATTGGGATGCTGATGAAATTGTCTTCGCGGCATCATTGGCTGATTTATACGGGCGCGCGGTGAGTGCAAATGAGCGCGCATTATACGAAGCAAAACTGATTGAGGCCAACCAGACACTCGAGCAAAAAGTGAGGCAGCGCACTGTTGAATTAGAAGCCACGCTTGAAACATTAAAAACCGCACAAGAAAAATTGGTTGAGTCAGAAAAAATGGCAGCATTGGGCAATTTAGTTGCAGGTATCGCACACGAGGTGAACACGCCTTTGGGTATAGCTTTAACCTCCGTCACAAACTGCAGAGATGAGCTTAACGCCATTTATCGCGCTTTTGAGGCGCAACAATTGTCTGAGCAAGGCTTTAGAGCTTTTACTGGGCACTGTAAAGAAGGGTTAAACTTAGCAGAAACTAGCTTATCTAGAGCCGCTCAACTTATTCAGGATTTCAAGCGCACTTCGGCAGACCAAACATCGCTTGAGGTTGAGGAATTTAACTTAGACGAGTATATCCCTAGAATTTGTAACCCTCTTAAACCCATGCTAAAAAAACAGAGTATTCAACTCGTGTTAGATATCTCACCTAACCTGACTATTGAGACCTGCCCCGGCACTATCGCCCAAATTCTAACTAACCTTATTTCGAACGCACAGCGTCACGCTTTTAACTTTGAGCCAAATGCTGATACACAAAGCAAACCGTTTTGTATCGCCGTCTCAGGAAAACGTATGTCTTCAGGTATTGTGTTGAGCGTAAGCGACAATGGAATAGGCATCGACGATAGCCTACAAAAAAAGGTCTTTGAGCCTTTTTACACCACAGCCAGAGAGCAAGGAGGCACAGGGCTTGGGTTGAATATTTTGTACAATTTAGTTTCGCAACAACTCAAAGGCGAAGTAACACTAACCTCGTCCCCTAATAGCGGCACCACTATCTCGATATTGATCCCACCTTATCATTCACATGCATGTTAATGATTATTTGACAATTGATTAACATAACCCTAAAACTGTTGATTCCAAAAGGTTTACAACGTGCCGATTAGCAAAAAGGGAGAGTGTGATGGAAGACGTAAGTACCCATACGGCGATAGAAGACGCACGCAACGAAGACATCCTCATTTACGTTAACGGCGAGATAGTGCATCGCGACGACGCTAAAGTGTCTGTTTATGATAGCGGCTTTATGCTTGGCGACGGCATTTGGGAAGGATTGCGGCTTTACAAGGGAAAATGGGCTTTTCTCGATGACCATATAAACAGGCTATTCGAGGCATCGCTTGCCATTGACTTAGATTTGGGCATGTCCAAAGAAGAGGTAGTGAGCGCACTTGAACAAACGCGCAAAGCCAATGACATGCATGATAACGTGCACGCGAGACTTATGTTTACGCGCGGCGTTAAAAGTAAGCCTTTCCAGCACCCTGCCCTTTCAAAACAAGGCCCAACCCTAGTGATTATTTGCGAGCATTCCAAAGCGGCAATTGCACGCCCTATCAAGCTAGCCACGGTGCCCCATTTGCGTGGCTTACCGATGACGCAAGACCCAAAGCTAAATAGCCATAGCAAACTAAACTGTATTTTGGCCTGCATAGCTGCTGAAAAGTGCGGTGCCGATGAGGCCCTTATGCTGGATATCAACGGATTCGTTAACACCACTAACGCTTGTAACTTCTTTATTGTGAGAAACAACGAAGTGTGGACATCCACAGGTGATTACTGCATGAACGGCATAACACGACAAAAAGTCATCGACGTTTGCCGGGCCAACGGCGTCACAGTGCGAGAAAAAAACTATTCGCTGGTTGAAACCTACGGCGCAGATGAAGCGTTTTTAACCGGTACTTTTGGCGCGCAAACTCCAGTATCACATATTGATGGGCGTCAAATAGGCAACGCTCACCCGGGCCCTATGACACAAAAAATTAGGCAATGGTACTTTGACTTAGTTAACCAGACAAAATAACAAAGGACGTTACTATGCGAATTGCCATGTGGTCAGGCCCAAGAAACCTCTCAACCGCCATGATGTATGTTTTTGCAGCACGTGACGATTGTGCAGTGGTAGATGAGCCATTTTACGCCGCCTATCTTACCGAAACTGGCCTAACACATCCCATGCAACAGGCCATACTCGATTCACAGCCTCATGATGCGCAGGCGGTTATATCACAGTGCCTAGGCGATATTCCCGGCAATAAGCCGTACTTTTATCAAAAGCACATGACACATCACATGCTAGCGCATTTCAGCCTTGGTTGGTTAGAAAACACAACCAATGTATTTTTGATTCGCCACCCTGCCCGTGTGGTAGCAAGCTACCAAGCAAAGCGTGAAAACCCAACGCTGGACGACATAGGGTTTGTTCAGCAGCTACGCATTCTTCGATACGTACGTGATACGCTCGGCCAGAAGCCTATTGTTGTAGACAGTGACGCCATTTTAGAAAATCCACCAGCAGCGTTGACGGCATTGTGTGACAACATTGGGATACCTTTTCAACCCCGCATGCTTTCGTGGCCTGCAGGCGGGAACGCAGCTGATGGCGCCTGGGCACCGCACTGGTATGAATCGGTATGGAACAGTACAGGGCTAAAGGCTTCACCAGTAAAGCCCTTACCTACGTTAAACAAACCTTTAACCGACATTGTTGAAAGCGCGTTGCCTCACTACAAAGAAATGGCAAGCTACTGTTAAGCAAGCGAATAGAAGCACAAGCGTGGAGGACGATTTGAACTTTGTCGCTAAGCAACGCTGAGTAGCGCTGCTTATCGTCGCCCTCGTCTTTCAGGTACGGCAACCAGCACATCATCAAGCATGCTGCACGTGCCGCTAACCGTATCACCTCGAGGCGTCTCAAAAGACACCGTGTCACCTTCGGCTTTATCGGCGC
>CAYVST010000041.1:0-30532 GCA_964454185.1 uncultured Alteromonas sp. | reverse complement strand
GTGGCTATATCGCTTCTCTTTTTGCACACCAATTCCCGGACGCCGTGGCATCTATTACGCTTATTGGATACAACCCTGACGGTTTATCGAAAGAAGAAATCACAAAACGCCAGCAACTTGTCACCATGCTTAAAAAAGGGCAGTTTAAAGCCGACAGCGATGCCTATCTTGCACGTTTTGTTCACCCATCGCGCATTAACGATGAACAGGTATCGGGCGTGGTAAAAGCGATGACGCAAGATTTAGGCAAGAACACCCTGCTAAATCACACCCTTGCTACTACACCAAGAGACAGTACGGTTAAGCAGCTAACAAAGATTAATGCGCCAATCACCTTTATTACTGCCAAGCAAGACAACATAGCGTCAGCTCAGGCCGTAAAGGCGATAAGTGAAAAGATACCCAATGCCACGCTCCACGAGCTTGAAGATACGGGGCATATGATACCGCTTGAGCAAACAAGTGCATTAGCCACTATTATTGCTAGACAAATTAGCGATTAAAAATACAGCATTTTTCTTAATATGCCGTTGCATAAGCTGCGGGTAAGTGGATAATGCGCCACCAGAAAATTTGGTAAGAAAGGCATTGCAAATGAGGCAATTCAAAAGTCAGGCGGAAGCAGAAGCCGCTGGTGTATATGTAAGTAAGGTAAAAAGCTACGTAAAGCGAGAAGGCCGACTTACAAAAGGACAAGAAAAAGCGCTAGCTGACCATTGGCCAACAATGGGCATCGACTATGTTGACTCGCCTCTATCAATGACTGAGGTTTTTGGCCGCAGTGCCCCTGTCGTCGTTGAAATTGGCTTTGGCATGGGCAAATCGCTCGTTGAGATGGCCGCTGCTGCACCAGAGAAAAACTTTATCGGCATTGAAGTTCACCGACCAGGTGTGGGTGCATGCCTTTCTGATGCTGGCGAGCAAGGCGTTGAAAACCTGCGCGTAATGGAACATGACGCAGTTGAAGTGTTAAAGAACATGATCCCAGATGGCAGCTTGTCTCGCCTTCAGCTTTTCTTCCCTGACCCTTGGCATAAAAAACGCCATCATAAGCGTCGTATTGTGCAAGGCGAGTTTGCAGAGCTTGTGCGCTCAAAACTTGCTATTGGCGGATGTTTTCATATGGCAACAGATTGGGAGCCTTATGCAGAACATATGGCAGAGGTTATGAACAACGCGCCGGGCTACACCAACACCGCAGAAGATGGCGATTATGTTCCGCGCCCTGACTATCGCCCAATTACCAAGTTTGAAACGCGCGGGCAAAAGCTTGGCCACGGTGTGTGGGATCTTATTTACGAGCGTACCAAGTAATGATTCTGTCTCCTCAAAGCCAGTTGCTAGAGCGCAATATCAACCTTTTTGATGAAGGCCAATGGGCATTCATCAATCCGTCAGATGCGTATTTTTTAGATGGGTTGAAGTCTAAAGACATCACCGTCGTGCATCAGTTTTTTGATATTTTCTCTGAATGCGTGCGAGTGCTCCCATCGGTGTCATTTGACAGCAGAGATATCACTAAAAAAGGCTTTGAAGTGACACAAAAAGTGGGAAAACACACCCACATTTTTACGCCTTTTGTGACTTTTGAAGGTTCACATACCGATGTCATGCTTTTCTTACCAAAAGCAAAAACGCACTTCCAAATGCTACTTCGCATGGCTGCAGGTATGGTAGGCCAAAATGGTCGTATCCACGTGGTTGGCGAGAACAAAGGCGGCATTAAGAGCGCCGCAAAGCTTATGCAGCAATACGGGCCTACTCAAAAAGTTGATTCTGCCCGTCACTGCAGCTTAATCACATTAATTGTCGAAAACCAACACAACAGCTTTAACCCAGAAGACTGGACAGACTTCAATACCTATGAAGTAGAGGGTACTTCGTGGAATGTAGCTGCAATGCCAGGTGTTTTCAGCTATAAAGAGCTTGATACAGGTACCGCGCTGTTACTTGAAAAAATGCCGACAACACTTAGAGGTGAAATTCTTGATTTTGCTTGCGGTGCGGGCGTTATCGCCAGTTACCTCATGCTGAAATATCCGCATTTGAAACTGCATTTAACCGATGTTAGCGCATTAGCTATCTACTGTAGTGCATTAACACTGAAAGAAAACAGTGTCGCTGCAACCTTGTATGGCGCCGACGGATTACACGGCTTCACTCAAAAAGTGCAGCATATTGTTACGAACCCACCGTTTCACACTGGCGTTAAGACCGACTACACCATAACCAAACGCTTTATTTCAGATGCAAAAGCGATTTTGACCAGTAAAGGTACGCTCGAAATGGTTGCTAATCGCTTCCTTCCTTACCCTGGACTGTTGTCTGAGCATTTTCAAACCGTCTACACGACAGCCCAAACGTCACAGTTTTCGGTTTATCAGGCAGCTTAATTAATTAGCCATTAAAAAACACGTATGCATGTGCTAACGTAACTTATCCGCATATTGCGATCACGCCACACCATGCCTTCATCGATGTGGCGTTCCTAACTCTTTCGTTGAATTTAGCGCAGCTGTATTGGTGCTTTGCACTGCTAGCACTAAGGGGATGACCTGTGAACATTGTATTTGCGATTTCGGAAGTAGAAGAATTAGTTAAAACTGGCGGCCTTGCGGATGTCGGTAAGGCACTGCCATTGGCACTGCATGCATTAGGCAATAGTGTCAGTATTGTTATGCCGTATTACAAAGTATTGGCAGAAGAATATCAGCTCGCTGGAATCACTGAAAAGCAAACCCTCTTCACGGAAGGACAAGTTTATCAGTTTGATATTCGCTACATGCAGTGGAACGGCATACCCGTATATTTCGTTGATTCGCCCGATCACTTCATGCGCGACGGGCTATATTCAAACGCCTACGACGCTTATGACGATAACGGCGAACGATTTAGCTTTTTCAGCGGCGCAGTACTACAAACCCTGCAAGCCATCGACAAGCAGCCTGATATAATTCATTGCCACGACTGGCACACCGCCATGCTGCCATTTTTGTTAGCACACGATAAGTCCGGTTTTTTTACCAGTACAAAAACCGTATTCACTATTCACAATGCGGCATTTCAGGGTGTTCATAAGCTTGAAGAAATCCCCTTCTTGCGTCATCACCCAAATATTTTAGCCCAGGTGCATGGTGGCTATATCAATATGTTACAAAGTGGTATTGAGTTTGCCAACAAAGTAACCACGGTAAGCCCAAATTATGCACGAGAACTGCTAACCGATTTGGGCAGTCATGGCCTGCATGAGCGGTTAGTGAATAGAAGTAGTGATTTAAGCGGTATTTTAAACGGGTGTGACTATACGCAGTGGGACCCACAAACCGATAAGTATCTTCCTGAGCACTATAGCGTTGACAATTTGCATCCCAAATCAGGCTGTAAACGAGTTCTTCAAGAAAAATCGAGTTTACCGCAAAACGCTTCTGTTCCTCTAATTGGTATGGTGTGTAGACTGACAGAGCAAAAGGGGTTTGGTTATATATTGCCTATTCTTGACGAACTGGTTAAGCACAACTTACAGATGGTTATTGTAGGCACGGGCGACCCTAAAGTGTGTATGGATTTAGGCGAGTTTGCCCAGCAGCATCCCGAACAGTTTTCTTTTATCAATGGGTTTAGTGCAGAACACGCCCATTTGGTAGAAGCAGGTGCTGACTTTTTCTTGATGCCATCTCAATTTGAGCCCTGTGGCCTCAATCAAATGTATAGTTTAGCTTACGGTACCATCCCTATTGTACGGTCTGTAGGAGGCCTCAAAGACACTGTCATCGATTATTCTCATAAGGATGGCACTGGTTTTGTATTTGATGCCCCTACCCCAGATGCGCTGCTAGCATGCATTCGCCGTGCACTCTTGGCGTTTTATGAAGACCCTAGCGCATTTAGACAAATGCAGATTCGGGGCATGAATACACGATTTACGTGGGAGAGCGCAGCCGCTGACTACATAGCCTTGTATGAATCAGCAATGTAAAGTAAATGTCGAGAGCCCATATGCTTTAAGTGAGATCTCGGCATTAATTATTGTTTATACACATCTTTCTTTTTGCGCAAATATACGCCACTATTAATTGATGAGAGATGCGATTGGATAACATGCAAAGACGGATATGACGGAAAAGGCAGTAAAGTTTTCAATTCGTAGCCTATTTTTATGGGTGGTCATGTCGATCGCTGCATTTTCGCTTACCGTGCTTTCCAGCCTGTCTATTTACACCCAGATAAAGACGTACAGGCAGGAACTCGAGTCCAACGCCATCATGCTGGCTAAGCTTGTTGCCCGTAGCTCCGCTACCTTCCTCTATGACGAAACGCCAGAACGTATCGAGTCGTCTCTTAAAAATTTAAGCGCCGCAGAACAAGTGCTTAATGCCCATGTATATCGGGTAGACAACACATCCACGACGCCAGAGATTTTTGCTTCCTACAATAAAGAGGGGCAGCTGCTATTAGGTGGCAAAGAAAGTCAGCTAACAACGTTGTTCATGAATCCGGTCTTGGCAGACTCAGGACAGTATCTTGAACTTAGTGCCAAAGTGTTTGACGATGAAACAAGCATACAATTGGGTTGGGTATACCTGAGAGTGTCATCTGATAACTTTAATCAACTTGTCGGTAAGTCTATTTGGTTGAACCTTATTGTGGCACTGGTACTGCTGGGAATTAGTTTCTATTCAGCAGTGCGTATGCAGCGAGTGGTAACAGGCCCGGTTGAAGCTATTGCCAGTTTTCTTCAACGCACATCAAGGCAAAGAGACTATTCAGCGCGCGCCGATGGTTCAACCATTCACGAGCTCGATATTCTTGCCGATGCGCTAAACGTGCTCCTGTTACGCATGCAGGAATACATGCAAAAGCAACGTCAGGCGGAAGAACAACACAGAAAGCTAAACGCCAGTTTAGAAGACATGGTTAATCATCGCACTACCGCATTAAAAGATGCTAACCAAGAACTGATACAGACTCTTGAAAAACTGCACCAATTCCAGCGTCAAATTGTGCAAAATGAAAAAATGGCCTCGTTGGGTGATATGGTTGCAGGCGTTGCTCATGAAGTAAATACACCTATTGGTCTTGGTGTTACAGCATCTACTATGATGCTCGACCGGCTTTCTGTTATCCAAAGTGACTTTGAAAATAAGACACTTAAAGCAAGTGCTATGAAGCGTTTCTTAGATGAAAGTAACGAAAACCTCAATATTATTTACCGAAATTTGAACCGAGCTGCAGAGCTAATTAGCAGCTTCAAGCAGGTTGCAGTCGACCAAACGTCTGAATCGAGTCGAAGTTTTTGCGTTGCACAGCTAGTTAATGAGATACTATTGTCGTTGCAGCCGCGATTAAAAAAATTAAAACACAACATCAACCTAGATTGCGACCCTACCCTTAGCGTTGAAACCAAGGCTGGCCCAATAAATCAAATCTTGATTAACCTGATTATGAACTCAGTTATTCACGGGTTTGAAAACATAGAAGAAGGCACAATTAACATTCGTGCCGAAATGGTTAGTAGCAGTAAATTTAAGCTAGTTTATACAGATAACGGAAAGGGTATTGCACCCGAAATTCGCAAGCGCATATTTGACCCCTTCGTGACGACCAAACGCGGACAAGGTGGCTCAGGTTTAGGAATGCACTTGGTATACAATTTGGTGACACAAGCCTTAAACGGCTCCATTTCAATCACCAGCGAAGAAGGTAAAGGCGTGGAATTTGTTATTATATTCCCAGTAACTAATGCCAAAACCTCTAATTAGCTGTATAAAGTATAAGCTTTTCTTGAATTTTATTGGCTAACCCCAATACCTTAACAATAAGAATATTCACAAGTTACTTGCAATCAAGTATATGAATATTAGAATTTAACCAGTTAGTTGCTTAAATCGTATTTTAGAAAGAGTGTAAAACACCATGCAGACGCCAAATGTGTTAATCGTAGAAGATGAAGTGGTAACCCGTACCACGCTTAAAAGCTTGTTTGAAGCGGAAGGGTATAATGTATTTGAAGCTGAAAATGGCGATCAAATGCATGATTTCTTCGAAAACCACGCCATCAACTTGGTTATCATGGATATTAACCTACCGGGTAAAAACGGGTTGATTTTGGCACGCGAAGTTCGCGACCGTAAAAATGTAGGCCTTATCTTTTTAACGGGGCGCGACAACGACGTTGACCGTATTCTTGGTCTTGAGATTGGCGCTGATGACTACCTTACCAAACCATTTAATCCGCGCGAGCTTACGATCCGCGCTCGCAACTTACTATCACGTACTACAAACTCTTCTGAAGACGACGATTTACCAAGCCGCGTAAGCTTTAACGGCTGGACGTTGGACGGTGACAGCCGTTCTTTGATATCGCCTAACGGAAAAGAATTCCGTTTACCCCGCAGTGAATTTAGAGCACTACACTTATTCCTAAGCAACCCAGGTAAAATCCTTACCCGCGAACAGCTTATTATGGAAATGACAGGTCGTGAACTTCGCCCTAACGACCGTACGGTTGACGTGACTATTCGCCGTATTCGTAAACACTTTGAATCAGATCCAACTGATGAGGAGTTGATTGTGACTATCCACGGCGAAGGTTATCGCTTCTGTGGTCAGGTAGACGGTTAATTAGCGTATCTACACCGTTTAAAAGACAAATTAAAAAGGCCGCTACTTTGTAGCGGCCTTTTTGTTGGTAACATTATTGGCTTTTAGTTACGCCTCAACATTGCCCGCTTTGAACGACAAACTGTAATTATAGCGTTTGTTTTCGAGCAAGAATGCTTTGTGAGTACTAGGGCTCCACGAATCATCGCCGCCAACCCCCATGTGAGCATGGTCGATGTATACAAATACACAGTCGTGCTTAATAAGATCGCTGGTATGCTTTGCAACATCGAGCTGTGCTTGTCCAAACTCACTTACACTGAAATGAAAATCACCATTCACCATAAGGTTACCTACTGATAGCACTTTGCAGTGGCTTCGTAACCCATTATCAGAAGGGAAAATATACTGTGTCTGCATATCTTCTAACGATAAGGTGTAAGCACCAAATCGTGCACTCGCCAGTCTATCTGGATAGTTTTCGTGAGGTCCAAGCCCAGTCCATGTAACGGGCAGCCCCGCAAACTCATCTTGTGCTTTAACCGTGTTCGCGTCGATTGTAGGTATCGCCAATTGCATGCCTATGCGCGGCATAGGAGGCATACTATCGTCCAGTACAACACTCACTGAAATATCCAACTCACCTAAATGGTTAATCGTGTATAACCATTTGGTTGCAGCCGTTAGTTCATCACTAAAACAATACTCAAACAGCACTGTTAAGCGCACGTCGTCAGGACCTTGCTGGACACTCACACCTGTGCATTTGCGTGACCATTGCCCTATACCCGCACGACGCCAGCGCGATTCCCACGCATTAGGGTCAGGGTTATCGACTTCACTTACACCAATGTCGTTATCGAGTGGCGCTCGGAAAAAACTGTCTTCAAACGGCGCACTTAACACCTCTTCGCCATCTTGCAGCCAAGACGTAAGCAAACCACTTTCGCTGTCAAAACTAAATGTATTGTGCGCTGCATCTATCGTTAATGTAGAGCCTTGTGCGTCAACATTAATGTTTGCGTTATCATTCTTGTGACTAAGACTGTCAAAGGTTAGCAAACCCGCTTTATTCTCAAGCGCAAACTGCACGGTGTCTGTTACATGCCCCGCACGTGCCCAGGCGCAGTCTTGTACCAACACAACATCGATGTTTAGGTGATAGCTTGCACCTGCAACAAATTTGATATCAGGTGTAATAGACAGCATTGAACTTGATTGAGGTGCTACCACTAAAGGTGCTTCACCCTGCTGTATTACTTTCCCCTCTTCTAGTATTTGCCAACGTGCTGATTCATTATTGGTTTGTCTAAAGAGGTAGTCACTGGCTACCTCAATATCTATGGTTTGGGCTTGTTTGAGCAGCGTAAAACTCAAGTGTTGCTGGCAGTATTTAGCCTCAAACATATGTGGATGTGGCGTTCTGTCTGGGAAAAGCAGGCCATTAATACAAAATTGTCTGTCATTTTCAGTATCACCAAAATCACCACCGTAGGCCCAGAACGCGGTGCCATCGTCAGTATGCTTAATCAGACCTTGGTCAACCCAATCCCAAATAAAGCCACCTTGAAGACGGGGATATTCCTTAAACGCCTTCCAATATTCGTCAAAGCTGCCCAAACTATTTCCCATGGCGTGTGCGTATTCACACAGAATAACCGGGCGATGCTCTCCAGGCATAGACAACCATTTTTTAATGGCCCACTTAGGTACCGCATCATCTTTCACATCTGTGTCTACACGTGCGTACATAGGCGCAATAATATCTGTTGCCGTCGTGTCTGCGCCCCCGCCTTCGTATTGCACTACGCGCGACGGGTCGAAAGACTTCGCCCAACCATACATGGCATCATGCGTAGGGCCATGACCACACTCATTGCCTAACGACCATATAATAATGCACGCGTGGTTTTTGTCTCGTTCCACCATTTGCGTAAATCGAGCCATATAAGCACCTGCCCACAGTGGGTCACGAGATAAGCGACCCATAGGGAACATACCATGGGTTTCTATATTGGCTTCATCGACAACATACAGTCCATATTCATCACATAACTCATACCAGCGGGGATGATTTGGATAGTGAGCAGTACGTACAGCATTAAAATTGTTTTGCTTTAGCAGCTTGATGTCTTCAAGCATATCGTCTTCGTTAATTGCATGCCCTTTGCTTTGATGATGTTCGTGTCGGTTCACACCACGAATAAGCACGGCTTCACCGTTAACTAATAGCTGCCCATTTTTCATTTCAATGTTTCTAAAGCCAATATTGTAGGCTTCGCGGTCAACCACCGTATTATTCTCGTCTAGCAAAGATATAACGATGCGATACAAATTTGGGGTTTCTGCTGTCCAGTGCTTCGGCGCGGTCACATCTAATCGCTGGAAGACTACATCGTCCCAGCCACCTTTCTCGTCAATGCGTTTATTATTGGTACCTGTTATCACAGGGTCTGTTACAGCCTTGCTATCTTCAAACAGCTGTACCTCAACCTTATAGCTACTTGGGGCATTAATGGCTGTGCGCACCGACACCCAACCGTCGCGATAGCAAGCATCAAGCGTTGGAGTAACGAATACGTCTTGAATGCAATGACGTGGCTTTGTTACAACATTAACATCACGAAAAATACCGCTTAGCCACCACATGTCTTGATCTTCAAGATAACTACCGTCAGACCAACGAATAACCATTACTGCTATACGGTTTTCACCTTCGACAAGCACATCAGACAAATCGAATTCTGCAGGCAAACGGCTATCTTGTGAATAGCCAATATAAGTGCCGTTACACCACAAATGAAACGCACTGTTTACGCCTTCAAATACAATGTAATTGCGCTTCTCAAGGCTTGCCTTGTCCATAGTGAATGTTGTGCGATAGCACCCTGTAGGGTTTTCACTTGGGACTACAGGAGGGTTAACAGCGAAAGGATATTTCACATTGCAATAAATAGGCTTATCAAAACCTTGGAGCTGCCAGTTAGAAGGTACGATTATAGACTGCCACAATGCAGATTCCGCGTCAGATAGCTCACTGTCGACAAGGCTTTCTGTGACGTTTTGAGGCGCATCAAACAGACGAAAATCCCATGTCCCATTCAGACTGCGCTTTTGCGCATTGGTGTTTTGAAGTGCATCTTCAAGCGACATAAAACCGTTATGCGGGCTATGCGCATTAACTCGGTTACGCTGAAAAACAACGGGGTTTTGCCAATCATTTTGGGCGACAATCTGAGCGACGGTAGGCATTTTGCATCCTTTTATTCTTTATGCGCGTGTTTGCAACTTAGTTCAATAATCGTGAAATATAGCGAAAATTTATCAATTCCTTTATGCTCTATTCTTTCATTCGCTTATCCAAAACTATCATTTTACAATTATGCAACCTGCCTTCCACGACATTGTTAATATTGGACCAAACTGTATAGAGCGGTTTATAGACAACAATAACGCACCAGAAATAGCCCATTTAGATATCGAATTAGCTGGATGCTCAAATTTATCAGGCGACTATATTGTTGGTAGAGTGACGCCGCCTAATCACACGCTTTTTTATTCTTTGAAGGGAAAAGGGCTGTTTAGAACTCCAGCGGGAATTTTCACGCTCAACGAAGGAGAGCTCATTGTACTGCCTGCCAAACAAAGCTTTGAAGTAAGCATTGTGGAAGACAATTGGGATATCTTCTGGCTTAACTTATCCGACACACCAGCATGGCAGTCGCTATCGAATAAAAATACTTACATAATTTCACATGCCGCATTAGAAGGGCTGCATCACGCGATGGAACTTTTGTATTTGGAGCGCAGTGGAGAAAACCGACAAGCTGCTATGCGCATTGTGTCGCACTACTTAAGAAAACTCTTTGACGATGTATCGCCATTACAAGCCGATGCCCAGTTGGGGAAGGAAGATAAGCAAAGTGTGCACTATAAACGTTTAACCACACTGTTTTCTGCGGTTGATAGGCAATTGCAGTTTGAATGGAATATGCAAAGCTTAAGCGCCAAAGCGCATTATTCAGCACCACACCTTCACAGACTTTGCATAAAAAAATATGGGAGAAGCCCTATGCAACACGTTATATTTTTGCGAATGCAGCGGGCGAGAAGCTTACTGAAGGGAACTCAATGGCCGATATCATATATTGCCAATTATGTAGGCTACGCCAACGTTTTCGCGTTTTCTAAACGCTTTAAAAAGTCAGTTGGCATGTCACCTACACAATTTAGAGAAGATGTCGTTTAACTACCCGCAATCTTCATTTGATTGATAAGTATTGAGCCAGTTTGCACGCTGCCTCTTACATCTTTTTCAGCGCCAATAGCCACAATGCCAATAAACATATCGCGCAGGTTGCCTGCGATAGTCACTTCATGCACTGGATATTGAATAACGCCGTTTTCAACCCAAAAACCGGCTGCACCACGCGAGTAATCACCCGTTACACCGTTAACGCCCTGGCCCATGAGCTCAGTCACTAATAAACCCGTGCCCATTTCTTTGAGCAGTTCAGCGTCAGAGTGCCCCGTGTCGCCCACCAGCCAGTTATGAATGCCACCAGCGTGACCGTTTGACTTGGTATTTAACTTACGCGATGAGTATGTGGTGTATAGGTATGTTGATAACTTACCTGCATCAACGATTGTCATATCGGCACACGCCACACCTTCGTTGTCAAAGCTTGAGCTAGCCAAGCCTGATTTTATAAGCGGTCGCTCTTCAATGTTTAACCATTCAGGGAAAATCTGTTGTCCTAAACTATCCAGTAAGAAACTTGAACGTCGATAAAGGCTACCACCACTTATCGCACCAACATAATGCCCAAACAAACTTGATGCCACATCGCGATGCAAAATAACCGGTACATTAGCAGTATTAATTTTACGCGCGCCCAAACGTTCTATCGTCGCTTTAGCCGCTTCTTCACCCACAGATACTGCCGATTTCAATAATGGCGCTTGTCGATTTACCGTATACGCATAGTCGCGCTGCATATCGTCGCCTTGGGCGCCAATAACCATGCAGCTTAAGGAATAACGAGAGCTTGGATAACCTGCATTTATACCATGGGTATTACCATAAACACGCATGCCCAAATTTGCATTGTATGAAGCACCATCTGAATTTGTGATACGAGAGTCATAATTCATGGCGGCACTTTCTGCCTCAATTGCTGTTTGAATCGCTTTTTGAGTATCAAGTTCTTCAGGGTGATACAGGTCTAAATCAGGAAATTCAGTGGCGATTAACTCTTCATCGGCTAAACCCGTGCACGGATCTTCGCTGGTATAGCGCGCAATGTCGACGGCTTTTTCTACCGCTAAGGTAAGTGCGTTTTTGCTTAAATCGGCAGTTGATGCACTGCCCTTTCGCTTGCCCACATAAACACTTATGCCAAGGCCACCATCGTTAGTAAACTCTACGTTTTCAACTTCTTGCATACGTGAAGACACGGCAATGCCTTGCACTTTTGACATACTCGCTTCTGCTTGTGTTGCCCCTTTCGAGAGGGCTAACTTAAGTACATCATCTACGACATTTTGAATGTCTGCTAACTGCTGCTCAATTTGCATAGTAAGTTTCGCTGTCTTAATTCGACTGTGATAGTTACAATTTAGCTAAAGTGTAACACTAATGAGTTTGAAATGAGTGATCAGAAATACAATTCTCCTGAAGATCCTTACTTCGAAGATGCGCAAGCGGATGAGTTCGAAGAAGAAGACTTTGTCAGTAAAACTGAACTAAAGCGTCAGGCTAAAGAGCTACATAAGCTAGGTGAAACCCTTGTTAACCTAACCGATGCACACGTAGCCACCATTCCAATGGACGAAGAACTTGCCGACGCAGTAGCCATTGCACGTAAAGTGAATAAGAAAAAAGATGGCTATCGTCGACAACTTCAGTTTATTGGCAAAGTCTTGCGCCAGCGTGATACAGCAGCTATTGAAGAGGCGCTCTCTAAGATTACGCACCAGCATCAAGCCAGTAACGCAGCATTTCACGCGCTAGAAAAAGCCCGTGAAGCAGTCATTGCCCAAGGCGACTCAGCGATTCAAAAACTTATCGAGGCTCACCCCGAGCTAGATAGACAAAAGCTGCGTCAGTTTCACCGCCAAATAAAGAAAGAGCGTGAGAAAAATGCGCCACCCAAGGCCTTTAGAGAACTATTTCAGTATTTGAAAGACATTATTCACGAAGATTAATCGATTTTTTGGGCATACACTTCAACGGCGTATGCCTAGTGTTGTCAGACAGCAGATACCAATAAGAATTATCCGGCAATTAGCTATGTCTAAAGGGCATGACTAATTGCGACTTCAATATTTTTCCCTACCAAAGAGTTACAGCAAGAACTAGCAGCACTTTTCTATTGACATTTACTTGACTACTCAAGCATTATACAAACAGTTATCAAGAAATGAGTAATATCGTGTCGACTCTATCTAATTCTATGCAATTGATCCTGACGCTGGTTAAAACCCAGGGACAAGTACTTAAAACACTAGAAAGCGCATTATCGGCCCATGGGGTTAGCTTTACCGAATGGTTGGTGATGCACAGATTAAGTCAAGCATCAGATAAAAGTTTAAAGCGTGCGTCACTCGCAAGTAGTATTGGTGTAACTGCATCTGGCGTCACCCGCTTGTTACAACCTATGGAGAAAGTGGGATGGGTGGAGAAGATAGCCAACAAAAGAGATGCTCGCGTCAGCCTAGTGAGACTTTCGACAGCCGGTCAACGCATTTACGAGGAAACCAGTAAGAGCATTGAGTTTGGTGCAGAAAAAGTCACAAACATGATGAACCATCAGCAAATTGAGCAATGCACAGGGTTGATGTCCACATTGCATTTATCTGCTCTTGAAGCAGCGCAACTCGCCTGATTCAGATAACCCAAAACGAAAGCAAAAGGATTTTAAAGAGACACTCATGGGAAATTTAACCCAAGGCTCCATACCTAAGCACCTTATTCGCATGGCGGTCCCTATGGCTATTGGAATGTTGGTGAACACCCTGTTTTTGCTCATCGACCTCTATTTTGTGGGCCAGTTAGGTGGGCATTCACTGGCTGGCGTAAGTGCAGCCGCCAATCTCTCTATGCTGGTGTTGGCACTAACGCAAATACTCAATGTGGGTACGGGTACCCTGATAGCGCATGCCGCTGGCGCTAAAGATCAGAAAGACGCCAATTTGATTTTTAACCAATCACTGTTAATTTCGGTGATCTTGGTAGTATTAACTCTCTTTATTGGATATGGCCTTGCCGACATTTACATGCATGCGATGTCTGATGACAACACAGTGGTAGCTGAAGGGAAAACTTACCTCTATTGGTATGTGCCGGGTTTGGCTTTGCAATTTATGATGGTGACCATGTCCGCCGCTATGCGAGGAACAGGTATAGTCAAACCAGCAATGCAGGTGCAGATACTGTCAGTGTTGCTGAATATACTACTTACACCCATTTTGGTTAATGGTTGGCTAACAGGTTATGCAATGGGCGTGGCAGGAGCCGGCCTTGCTAGTAGCCTTTCTATGTTGTTTGCTGTATTCATGTTATGGCGTTATTTTATACAAATGGAATCGTTTGTTAGTATTAAAGCGCAGTACTTTGCATTTGATACTAGCTGCTGGAAACGACTATTCAAGATTGGCTTCCCTGCTGGGGGCGAGTTTTTTCTAATGTTCGCTTATATGGCCTTAGTTTATTGGTCAATACAAGGCTTTGGTGCTAATGCAACCGCAGGGTTTGGTTTGGGTTCAAGAGTGGTGCAAGCGTTGTTCCTGCCGGCTATGGCACTGGCTTTCGCTCTACCGGCAGTTGCAGGGCAAAACTTCGGTGCAAAATTACCACAGCGCGTCAAAGACAGTTTTAAGTGGGCAGTCATTTTTAGCACTATTTTAATGGGGGGGCTTATTCCCATTAGCTTGTGGACGGCGGCTCCCATTGCCAGTACCTTTTCAGAAGACTCCGCCGTTTTGGCTGTTGCAACCGGATTTTTAGGCATTATCTGCTTTAACTTCATTCCTTCAGGGGTTATTTTCTGTTGTTCGGGAGCATTTCAAGGTATTGGCAATACTTGGCCAAGCCTTATCAGCACGGGCACCAGGCTGGTAACCTTCGCCATTCCTTTAATCTGGCTTACCCAACAAGAAGGCTTTTATATAGAACAAGTCTGGCTGCTATCGGTGGCTACTGTTCTGTTGCAAATGCTGTTATCGCTATTCTTTGTGAGAAGAGAATTCTCAAAACGTTTGAAATTCAATTAATTCAGCATAGCTAGACATTGATACACTCTTTAAAGTAGTCAAAAAATAAGAAAATTTTTGGCTTTTTTTCTAGAGATACGTTCACTTTTTGAGATTGCTGCTACGCTTTAAATAGACCCATCTTCTTTAAGGAATAAGTAGTTGCGCTCGCCCTCCAATTCGCTCACCGCACGAATTGTTTTACTTATTTTTGTGATTTTTGCCACTATCTATGTCATTGCCTATTATTTTGCCAGTGATTATGTCTACTCAACTCGCTTAAATTTGTCTGAGCAAAACATTAGGCAGCAAGTGCAAATAACAAGAGAACGCACGCTATCTTATTTTGAACGCGACCAAAAACTCATTGAAATAGGATTAGAGAAAGGCGTTTATCAGCAGTGGATGCGCAGTGCAGACAACGAAACGCTAAGTGAACAGGCAATAAATGAACTTACTGTCGTGTGTAGATTGGTGGACTGCTTTGGCTGGTTTTTGGTGTCTGACATATCCAAAAACGGTTTCTCGTTTAATCGTCAAGACGGGCACTATATTGACGATGAATTACAAGACGAAGACCAAATCTGGTATCAACCACTTGTTGAATCAGGTCGAGACTTCTTAATTGACTCCAGTTTTGAAGCAAAAACCCAGATAAATGGGGTTTTTCTCGACTATGTTGTCAGAGAAAATGATCAGTTGCTTGGACTTGTCGGGACGTATGCTAAGGCCGAAGATGTGCATAGATACTTGCTGCCCAATAGCGAACAAAGCTCAAAGAATTTACTCATTGACGATAGGGGCACTATTAGACTGGGGGCCACTGATGCGAACGATGTAATAAACAATTTTGCCAACCTTAACTGGGAGGCCATGTTTTCAGAAGCCGTTATTGAGCGACTTCGAACGCATGCACAAACGAGTGACATTACTACCGAAGTACTTACCCTTTATATCGACAATGCAGAGTATTTAGCGGCATTTAACTATATTGAGCAAGTAGAATGGTTTGCAGTTAGCCTTTATCCGCTATCTAACCCTGAAGACAGGTTTATGCTAGTGGCGGTAACCATAGTCTCTATCATCATCTTGTTCTTCTTTATTGGGATAACTGCCCTTGTATTGAATTTCCAAGTTGTCCGCCCTTTGTTGCATTTGAATGAAGTTGTTAATGCTATCGATCAAGGCGATTTTGGCGTTAAGGCAGGCAAAGTCGGCACTGACGTTATTCAAAACCTAGCTAGTCATATTGATATGATGACCGACACTATTGCCGAACAACTCACTTCGCTCAGAATGTCTAACTCGGCATTGCAAAAAGCTCGTCACGAAGCAGAGAAAGCCAATAAGGCAAAGTCTGAATTTTTATCTAACATGAGCCATGAAATTCGTACACCCATGAATGGTGTGCTAGGTATACTACAAATTCTTGAAAAAAGTGATTTGTCTCAAAACGCCAGGGAATTAGTTTTTAAAGCAACATACTCAGCCAACGCATTACTTGTCATCATCAACGATATTCTAGATTTTTCCAAGATTGAAGCGAACAAACTTGCGCTAGAACAGCGGCCTTTCTCTATGCTTGAGATTGTTGACTATGTCATGTCAGATCTACGCCCAATGGCGGAAAAAAAAGCTATCGATTTTGACGCTATTATTGAACCGGAGTTTATTGATGGTTGGCTAGGAGACTATGTTCGCGTTCGCCAAATCTTGATCAATTTAGCCTCTAATGCCTTAAAGTTCACCGAGGAAGGCGGTGTAATTATAAAACTTAAAATGAATTCCAACGGCCAGGGCGTTAGCTTAGAAGTGATAGATTCTGGTATTGGGATGAGCGAAGAAGCAAGGCAACGTATTTTTGATCGCTTTACGCAAGCCGACACGTCTACAACACGCAAATATGGCGGCACAGGGTTAGGGATGGCGATTACGGTTAGCTTAATTTCCTTGATGGATGGATCTATTGAGGTAAAAAGCGTTGAGAACATTGGTACAACCGTTATTGTTGGTTTGCCACTTGAGCCTGTAACCTTGAGCGATGATGAGCAGCCGGTGCCGCAAGACGACGTGCCAAACCTCAAAGGTGTTCGTATTTTAGTTGCTGAAGATAATGATATAAATCAGACCATTATTGCGTCTATGCTTGAAGAGACCAACGCTAAACTGGTGTTTGCCAAAAATGGAGCCATTGCTGTTGAGGCGTTTAAAAAGCACCGGTTTGATGCGGTGCTTATGGATATTCAAATGCCGGAAATGGATGGCATAGAAGCCTTTTCGTTAATTCGAGCCATTAATCGCGATGTACCTATTTGGGCACTTACTGCGAACGTAATGAAAGAAGAAGTGGAACACTATTCGCGATTAGGTTTTACCGGACATATTGGAAAGCCGATAAATTTGAATTACCTTCACTTAGTGTTACATCAACTGGCCAAAACCTAAACTATTGCTCGCTTTCTTGCTCGTTTTCAGGTTCTTGGTTGAATTGACTGAAAAAGCCAAATTTTGCTACGTGAGCGTTCTGGTAGCCTTCTTTTAGTTGTAGATGATTGTTAAACAAATCTCTGAAATTTTCGTCTTCTACATAAATCTTTTCAATAATAGCTAGGTGCTCTTCTTTTTTTCTTGCGATTTCGGTAGAACCAATTTCTGACGCAGTTTGTGCTACAAAGAAACCTCCAGCTCCTAGGTAAAAAGCGTCTTCAAATACCCTTTTCCGTATTCGGCTATCGTAACCGCTTGTGCATATGCGTTTTTTAACGTTTGAATTGGGAACACTTACACGACGGCAGTTTATTTTAAAATCGGTGTTATCAATGCTGTCATTTAGGTAGTTTGTGATTTTTTCTCTAGATGCCAACCATTCCTTTTTCCATGCGCTATATGGCTTAGCACCATATACTTCGACTACTTCTACATCTTCGTTATTCGCCTCTTGGGAATAGGCGCTTACATTGACACTTAGCGCAATTATCAGCGCGGCATTGGAGAGGGCTGTCTTCATAATAAATTCCTTTTAAATCGAAGCTAACAGCAGGCAATCACACTCATACCTGCTTTAAAACGCGTGTTGTTGAATTAATAACTGCCAAGTACCTATATACACAAAGCCCACTATTAAGTGCGGGGGCGCCCCTTATACTCAACAGGCATTGCCGCCACCGCGACAAGTAGTGGAAGGCTTATTAGTAACACTAGCCTTTAGATAATAGCAGACATCTTGAATAAGTAATGAGCTATCAAGAGTGTTTTTTGAGCTTTTGAGATGGCTTTTGAAATGCTTTTTGAATAGCAATCGCGAACTTAGTGTCTACCTATTAGTGCCACCTTCCGTTTTACTCTCTTTCTCTAACCTTGTCTTAAGAATAGCGTTATCTAGCTTTTTTAGCTGTTCATAGCTAAGGGCGTTTGGCCTCAACATGAAATACACATCATTGAAATGAACAGTTTCCTCAGAAATTCTCAGCCCGTTGAGTCCATTTTCTTCAATTAAATACTGTGCAGTTAGTTTATCTTCTAACGCAATCTGAACACGTTTGTTTTTAACCATTTGCAGTCGGTCAAGGGCATCATTCACTTCATAGATACATGTACTGCATGTGGCGCTAAGCGCACTTACTCTGTCGCCATACACGCTGCCTCGATTAATCACCATGGTAACATTTTCTTTTGGCCAGCTGTCCATGTTTGTTTCATCTAAAAAAACAAATTTAACGTCTTCTTTTCGATAAGGCGTGCTGAATATAGACCATTTGGCTCGAGCATTAGAAAAGCTAGCACCAAAAATTAGGTCGACATTGCCTTTTTGAAACTCGGTGAATGCTCTACTGGATGAGGGATACACGGCATAGGTGGAACAATAACCCAATTCAGCGAAAACAGTTTCGATAAACTCAATATCAATCCCGCGATATTCACCTGGAGTCACCTCCCAAGAATAGGGAGGCCAGTCTTTAGCGACGCTAATTTTTAAAGTAACGTCGCAGGTTGTAGGCGCAGAGAAAACTAGCCCTGTGGGCATCATCAGAAACAGCAAAGCAGTAAGTCTACTCATCATGTAGTCGTTTCCTACTAGCGCGTGCTGAGCGATTTGGCTTGCGGTGTTTAAGCTGTACCACCTACCGTCAGTTCGTCTATCTTCAGTGTAGGCTGGCCTACTCCAACTGGGACACTTTGACCGTCTTTACCGCAGACCCCTACCCCTTTATCAAGCGCAGTGTCATTACCAATCATGGAAATTTTTTGCATAACTTCAGGACCATTACCTATCAGGGTGGCGCCCTTAACAGGTGCAGTAATTTTGCCATTTTCAATCAAGTACGCTTCGGCGCTTGAAAACACAAATTTACCCGATGTGATATCAACTTGGCCACCTGCAAAGTTTGGCGCATAGATACCTTTATCTATTGAGGCAATGATGTCTTGCGGATCATGCTGACCTTCAAGCATATAAGTATTCGTCATGCGCGGCATGGGCAAGTGCGCATAGGATTCACGACGTCCGTTGCCTGTGGGCGCAACTCCCATAAGCTTCGCGTTGTGCTTATCTTGCATATAGCCCTTGAGGATGCCGTCTTCAATGAGCACGTTGTGCGCACTTGGCGTGCCTTCATCATCAACAGACAGCGAGCCTCGACGATCACTTAATGTACCATCATCAACAACCGTAACACCTTTTGCAGCGACGCGCTGGCCAATACGTCCAGAGAATGTAGAAGCACCTTTGCGGTTAAAGTCACCCTCAAGACCATGACCTACCGCTTCGTGTAGCAGAACACCAGGCCAACCATTACCTAGTACAACAGGCATAGCACCTGCCGGGGAAGCTACGGCTTGCATGTTGACTCTCGCCATATGAAGGGCATCGTCAGCTAACCCTTCATAAAATGGTTTACCGTCTTCGTCTTGTTTAAAAAACGAATAAGCATAACGTCCACCAGCACCTGCTGAACCGCGCTCACGTCTATCGCCTTGCTCTATCAGTACAGAACAATTTAAACGTACCAACGGGCGAATATCGGTTGCAAGTGTGCCATCACTGCCTGCTACCAGTATTTCTTCGTAAACACCGCTTAGGCTAACCACTACTTGATTAGCTGACGGTTCTTGATTTCTAATGTATGCATCAACGGCTCTTAAAAGCGCTATCTTTTCGGCGTCTTCCATTGCAAGAATTGGATTGCTCTCGCTATAGCGCGCTTCTATAGCTTGCTGGCCCAATGCGCCAACATGCTGGGTTCCTCCGCTAGGTGCAATACCTCTAGCCGCCTTGCAGGCTTTGATTAGTGCGTCTTCGCTAATTTCATCTGAATACGCAAAACCCGTTTTTTCACCACTGATTGCACGCACACCAACACCGCGCTCAATGTTGTAGCTACCTTCTTTGATAATGCCATCTTCGAGTACCCAGCTTTCGTGCTGACTAGACTGAAAATACAAATCCGCATAGTCAGTATCGTGGCGATGAATTGTCGCAAGGGCTTGCTCAAGCTTAGTGATATCTAACCCTGAATCAGATAATAAGTGACGCTCAACAGATTTAGACAAAGTGACTCCTGAATCGGTTATGTTCGGCAACCGGCATATTCTGTTTTATGGTTTTTCTTTCTGCAATATCAACACGGACTGACACTACGCCCGGTTTTGTTTTCAGCTCATCAAGTGTTTTTCCCCAAGGAGACAACACCAGACTATGACCGAAGGTTTCCCGCCCATTTTGGTGAACACCCACTTGGTTTGCGGCAACAACGAAACACTGTTTTTCTATGGCTCTTGCCTGAAGTAGTGCATGCCAGTGAGCCTCGCCAGTGCGCTGGGTGAAGGCCGCGGGCAACACGAGAATATCGATATCACCCATTGCAGAAAATAACCCTGGAAAACGTACATCATAGCACACCGCAAGACCAATGTTGCCAATTGGCGTTTGCACCGTGACGACTTCGTTACCGGCCTGCGTTATTGACGACTCTCTATAGCTGCCCGTACTATCATTTACCGATACGTCAAACATATGTATTTTTCGATAATCCGCTAGCCTTTCACCATTTGGATCAAACAACATACAGGCTGCAGAAAACTTCGCTGCATGGTTTGTTACAACGGGAAACGTACCAGACACAATGTAGCAGCGATATTGCTTTGCCAATGCAGATAGATGAGATTGGATAACGCCATTGCCTAGTTCTTCCGCTATGGCGAGTTGTCCTTTGTCTTTACCCCCAAAGCACGCGAAACACTCTGGCAACACCACCACACTATTCGGTGCTATTTCCGCGTCTGCCATTGCATTAGAGACCGTATCAAGATTTACACTGACCTCTGGAGTCGACGTCATCTGAATAGCGACAAGATTAACCATCAATCACCTCCATTTTCAGCCTGCGTACATCATCCTCAGTCAACGGTCTATCCTGAGGATTAGCCGGTGCTGTCGTGTTTTTTGCTGGCAGACTGATATCTTGACTGTTGCGTTCGACCTCATCGAACTTAGGCTCTTTAATCGTCCCCGTTACGCGATAATTGACGTTCGATATCACCTTTGCCGACGTAAGCACTTGGTCGATGGCAAGTGCAGCAAGCGCCGTAGGTGGTGTTGCTAGGAAATACACTAGAAATGGCAAGTTACCTGTTACATTCGGTGCAAAAGACACATTGTAATTCAATGCACCTGAATCCAAATTTGTATACCCTGCAATTTCAATATCACCCGCTCCACCATCAATTTCGGTATCATCGGTATAGGCCTTGCCATCCACAATACTTAGCGTACCGCCCATATCATCGTAGAAGAAGCCCTTCGCAAACACATCTCTAAAATCAAGACTTAGCTTTCTTACCAATGAGTTCAAACTAAACAATGTAAATATACGTGAACCTTGATCACTCAGTTCAGTAAGATAGCCATCTGATAGTGACCAATCTACATCGCCATTTAACTGTGCTAAAGAAAACGTCATAGGTGCGCTGGGCCAATGCAAATCAAACTTCACATCTGCGGTCGAATCTTTGATACCAGACTCCACGCCATAGTTTTTAAGCATCTGCCCTACATCTGGCGACGTTAAGGTACCTTCGATTGCTGTTTCTACGCCACCTTGCGTATTTTTCCAATAGCCACTTGCAGTGATGTTGGTGTCTCTAGAGCGCACCAGCAATTGACGTATTTTTAAACCCGCATCTTCTTTGGCAATGTCGAGGGTAACTTCACCGAAGTCGATTCCGTGTACTCCACAGCTCTGGCAATAGAAATAGATTGGTGGCAGCGTAATTGGATCTAAATCGTATGGCGATTTGCTTCCAGTTGATGTTAAATCGCTGTCTAAGGAAACGTCCTCTGACGGCTTATCTAGCGACAAGTAATCAGCGTTGACTTCGATGCCTTGTGTAGCGAGGTCGCTATTTATTCGCACAGTTGCTCTTGCTTGCGGCGATCCAATATCCAAAATCCAATCTTTGTTTCGCTCTGTCGCATTTAGCGACACATTGTTTAACGTGTGGCCTGCCAGAGTCAGTTTGCTGGCTTTGGCAAATATGCGCGATGGAGTACTAAATAACCCTCCTCGCTTAGTAGATGTTCGCTCTTCTGCGTTTAGCGACGTGTTGTGAGAGGGTTGATGGAGTGAGCCTCGGCCTGACACTAGCATGTCTACCGTTTGAAACCATTCTTGAACGTTAGCTTCAGGTAGATTTGCAGCAATACTGAATCCAGTGCCAATGTTCGTCATATCGCTTTCGCCCAGGGCTAAATGAGCCCGCGAGAACTGCATTTCTCGGTGGGGAAGCACACCAGAAAATCGAATATCCTCGCCAAGGCTTGCCGTTACGGTAGACGCATGGCTGTCTCCTTTACTTTCGATGTAAAGCGGTAAGCTTGCCCCAGCGGGCGTATCAAATGGCGCTGGTAATATGCTTTTTGTTGCGGTCAAATCTGCACGCAGATTGGCTTTGTAAGAGAAATTCGATTTGCCCAACGTCAAATCGACTGCCGTTTCCCACTTTGATTCCCCGTCGATGTACTGGGTCAGCTCTGTGTTTACGTAGTTCGCAAGAGGGTGCACATGCCAGCGGCCGCCAAGGTCAACGTGTAAATCGTAATTCTCGTTCTGCCTTCCAGAAAACGCCATTTCCACCGGCTGGTTAAGAAAAGTGGCATCAAGAGATACTGCATCAATATCGCCATTGCGAAAGGTAATATCGCCCATTGCGTTGTCAAACAGCATGTCCGTACGCGTTATATAAACAGGGTTACCCGACAAATGCGCAGTGCCAGACGCAATAACGTCTTTCCCTTTTAGCGGTATATCCAGCTTGATGTCTGCTGACAGCGGCCCTGATATTTGAACATCTTGATCAAGCACTTTTCCGAGTGAGCGCTTAATCGAAGAATTCAGCATTAACTGTGTAAGCGCCTCGCCTGTTCCCGCACCGTTTGCGTATATCAGTAAGCGTTCTGATGGCTTAAAACTTGGAATAGTGGCAGACATGTTACTTATTTGCATGTCGCCAAGTTTCGCAGTAGGACTCTCCATAACAAGTGCGTTATTTACAAAGTATAACGAAAGATCCAACTCGTTAAGCGCAGGCCAATCCGGCGCAAAAAGAAAATCTGCTTGCTTGATGTTTACAAATGCCTGAAATATGCCTGAGTTATCTTCAAAAGGAAAAGAAGATGGTTTGCCGTGCCATAAAATACGCGCGCTCTCAATCGCGCCTTCACCGTAAAAAGCCCTTGTAAGATATTTATCTGTGTTCTTCCCCATTCCTTTGGAGGGGAACAAATCGCTGACCGCATTTAGCGACATTGGGCTTATATCTGCGTAAATAGACAACAACCCAGAATGCGTGTTGAGTTTAAACTGAGGTTTAAACGTAATCCCGTCACTATCAAACAGCATATTTTCGCCCTTCACGACCCATTCACGGGCAGTATCGTTCTGAGGCTTTCCGTCGTTATACGACGACTGCTGATAAACGAAAAAGTCGGCCTTCAGCGTATCTATGTTCAGGTCTTTTTTTATGACGCCTTTTGAACTCAGCACACTATTTTCACTGTTTAGGTAAATAGCACCGTTGTTCTTGTACCAATAGAAATCGACATCAAGAGAAGAAAGGCCAGGTACCTTATCTGTTTGCGACCACTGCAAATCAACGACTTTCGCCGCTAATTCTGGCTTACCATTGCGCAATTGAAATTGGAGTGTCGCAAGCTCGCCCTTGGGATTAAGCGCTCTAATTTCTTCTTCGCTGGTATCGTCCATAAAGAGCGGAAGCAGCAGCAGAAAAGGGTTAATTTGTACCGGTTTTACTGTATTAACTAATACTTCACCACGCTTGTTAATACTGCCAATCAAGTCTGTTGTGAGTGATTCATTGCTAGAATTAAGTACTAATTGGTCTACACGAATGTTCCACCCCGTGTCGGTGGGCAACGCTTGTAAGCTGCCATTGGTAATCCCGGTAACCGTTTTTACCGAATCGTTACCCCACTGAAGAAGACTGTTGTTAAGCTGAGCTTGGACACTATTGATACTTGTTTCGTCTACGTCTATCCACACTTCAAAATTAGCGCGGCTTTGTGCCAAGGGGCGCTTAGTATTTATGAGGTCGCTCACCCATGGAGAGATATCTAAGTCTTCTGCTTTGGCATAAAAGACACCATCAAAGCTGTCCCGAGTCCCAGTGATATCGATAACAAATGACGCGGAATTAGCGGCTAAATCTGCAACTTTAAGGCGCCCTAACCCCTGGTGTCTTTCTTCAAAGTTGTTCCAAGAAAGGCTCTCGATATCAAACGTGTTTGTTTCATTTTGCCTTGTGACCGCGACAATACCTTCTTCCAACGAGAAGCTTTGTAGTTGCTCTAAGAACAGTCTTTCCAGTGCGTTAACCACCGGAAAATCATTTTTGCTTTCACTGGTAAGCCTATCTGCATCAATATCAAGGTGCAGGCCGCGTAATTCGAATCGCGTGGAAGACACTAATTGGAGTCGGAGAGATTGCCAAAAGTCGAGTTCAACATAGATCTGTCGAATATCAAGCGAAACGGGCGACGCTTCGTCTTTGGCGAGCGATACGGAATTCAACACGATGCTTGGCCCATTGCGCTGCCACACCGCATGTACACTGTCTATGGTTAGGTTTACGCCATACTGCTTGTTAATATAGTTTTCTAACAGGTGTTTGTTGTGCTCGATATGCGGTAAAGCATATCGTGCCGCGCTCAACACCAGCGCAAACAATACAAGCAATACGGCAAGTAGTAGCCAAAACTTCTTTAGCAAATAAGCGGCTACTGACGAAAAATTTGTCACACTTTGCCTTTGTATAAGTTAATGCATTACATCATTACGACGTCGTACTTATCCTGATTGTACAAAGTTTCGGTCTGCACCTTTATTTGCTTAGATACAAACACTTCCAACTCAGCGAGCATATGAGATTCTTCACCCATGAGCGCTTCTGCCACTTTAGGCGACGCATAAACCACAAACTTATCAGCGTCGTAAGCGCGGTTTACGCGCACAATTTCACGCATAATTTCAAAGCAAATAGTCTCAATGGTTTTCACTGTGCCACGCCCCTTACATACAGGGCACTCTCCACACAGCACATGCTCAATGCTTTCACGGGTGCGTTTGCGGGTCATTTCGATTAACCCTAACGCAGTAAAGCCGTGAATGTTTATTTTCGCTCTATCCTTGTTTGTCGCTACCTCTAATGAATGTAAGACACGTCTTTTATGATCTGGTTCAATCATATCGATAAAGTCGATAAGGATCATGCCACCTAAGTTACGCAGCCTTAACTGACGCGCAATTGCCTGCGTCGCCTCAATATTGGTATTAAAAATGGTTTCTTCTAAATTGCGATGACCAACAAAGGCACCAGTATTGATGTCTATCGTGGTCATGGCCTCGGTCTGGTCAATAATGAGATACCCACCAGACTTTAAATCTACACGTCGCTCAAGCGCTCTTTGTGCTTCATTTTCAACATCGTACAAGTCGAAAATAGGCCTGTCACCAGTATAGTACTCAAGCTTGCCATTCATTTCTGGCACGTACTCTTTAGTAAACTGATGAAGCTCTTGAAACGATAACTTGGAGTCGATGCGAATGCGGTCCAGTTCAGTACCCACAAAATCTCGCAGCACGCGACGTGCCAACGGCAAATCTTCATAAAGTACGTTCGACTTACGCTTTTTCATGCGTGATTGAATTTTGTCCCACAATCTGCGTAAGAACGCTGCATCTGACTGTAATTCGGTTTTTCCAACACCTTCGGCTGCTGTACGCAAAATAAAGCCACCGTTTTCATCGCAGAACTCTTGTACAAGCCCTTTTAAGCGGTCACGTTCAGCTTCCTCTTCTATGCGCTGAGATACGCCTACATGAGTTACGGACGGCATAAAAACAAGATATCGACTCGGGATTGTAATGTCCGTTGTCAAACGAGCCCCTTTTGTACCAATAGGGTCTTTTACTACCTGAACAACAATGTCTTGACCATCGCGTACTAGCTCTCTTATGTCTTGCTTTTGGATGTGACTTGCAGACACTTCTTCCGCAATTTCATTGTGAATAACAATGTCTGAAGCGTGCAGAAATGCCGCTTTTTCAAGGCCGATATCGACAAATGCCGCCTGCATGCCAGGCAATACTCGGCTAACTTTACCGCGGTAGATATTACCTACCAGGCCACGCTTCGTGTGCCTTTCAACGTGGATTTCTTGTAAAATTCCATTTTCGATTAGCGCCACACGTGATTCTGATGGCGTAACATTAATTAGCAGTTCAGCACTCACAACTACACTCCAAATGCATTGAGTAATTGGCGGGTTTGGTAAAGCGGTAGTCCTATTACCGCACTAGCGCTTCCTTTTATGGAAACAACGAATTCACCGCCAATACCTTGAATGGCATAACTACCCGCTTTGTCCGCAGGCTCTCCTGACTCCCAGTATGCGTCAATCTGCGCATCCGTCAATGGTGCAAAATCAACATAGGTATTAATCACCTCTGTCACGTGCTTTACCGTGCTTAACACGCTGACGGCTGTGAGTACCTCATGTGTATTACCAGACAACATACCAAGAATGCGATGAGCATCTGCTTTATCAACAGGTTTGCCAACACTTTCTCCATTGAAGGCAATAAGCGTATCGCTTGCAATAATAACGGTGTCATCGCTCAATATGCCTTGTACCTCTAATTTAGCTTTCACTGCTAATGCTTTCTCAGCGGCTAGCCGTTCAACTAAAGCAACAGGTGCTTCGCCATCGCGCGGCGTTTCATCGATGTCGGCCGGCATTATGGTGTGCTCAATATTCATTTGCTTAAGCAGCGCAGTGCGTCTTGGTGATGCTGATGCAAGTACCACTGATTTCGTCATAGGTGTGCCTTTCGATGATTTAGGAGATAGAAAACTGTCTGCGCGTGCGACGCAACAACCAAAATATCCAAGGCCACAACATCATCGATGTAATCACTGGCCACAAATAATCAATTTGAAAGTAAATATCGGTCAGTAAGTGCTGTACCCAAAAAGTAAGCAAATGATAAAGTGAAGAAAGCAGACCAATAATAATAGCCTGCTGCCAAACAGAGTAATTGCGAAGGCGCTGATAGTTCGCTGCTAGAACATAAACGCAAATACTCAGCCCTAGACTATGAATACCAAGTGTTGTGCCCACTAGTACATCCATAGCAATACCGGTAATAAACGCCACACCCACATTCACACGGTGGGGTAGCGCCATGCTCCAATAAGCCAAAACCACTAATACCCAATCTGGACGATAAACGTCGACTTGAATCGGCAACGGCACAATCTGAAGCACCAATGAGATAAAGATACTTATCCAAATAACCAGGTTACGTTTACGCATCGGTTAACCCTTTCACTTCCTCGTTGCTATCAGAATCGCCAGGGTTACCTTCTTTATCCCAAAGAAGTAATAAATGCCGTAGTCTATCTAACTTAGCAACGGGTTCTACTACCACTTGTGCAAAAGGGCGGCTCTCATCGCGGATAACTTGCGAGACCTGCGCTACCGGATACCCTTCAGGAAATATTTTACCCAGCCCCGACGACACCAGAACGTCACCTTCTTGGATATCAACACTGTGCGGTACATGCTCTAGATATAATTCGTTCAGCGACCCGCTGCCGTTAGCAATAAAGCGGATATCATTACGCAGCGAGCGCACAGGAATGGCATGTGTTACATCAGCTATTAACAAGACACGGCTATTAGTTGTACCCACTTCTGTGACTTGTCCAACAACCCCCTTATCGTCGATAACAGGTTGCGATACATAAACACCATCAATGGCGCCTTTATTGACCACGACTTGCTGACTGTATGGGTTTTTGTCGACCGCCATTAACTCTGCCACCATCTTGCGTGACTCTACGCGCAGAGGGGCCTGCAGTAATTCTCTTAGCTGTCGATTTTCTTTTTGAATAACATCAAATTGCTGAAGCTTTTCGCTCATTACCAAAAGCTGGTTGTTGAGTTTTTGGTTTTCAGCAAGAAGCTGCTCTTGCGAAGTAAGGCGCTGAGCACTTTCATTAAGCATGAGGCCAGGGAGGTTAGCCAAATATTGCAATGGGCTCATCAGTGAATTGAGGTAGACCCTTGTTGACTTAAACCCGTCGAGTTTGTGGTCGACAAATACCAATAACACCGACAAAACTATTGCCAGTGTAAGTCGGTTGTTAAGCGATGGGCCGCGGGTAAAAATAGTATCCATGATACAAATAAGGCAACCTTAAGGTTGCCTTTCCTGCTTACTCGTAGCTAAACAGGTCGCCACCGTGAAGGTCAATCATATCGAATGCCTTACCGCCACCTCGGGCTACACAGGTTAACGGATCGTCAGCAATCACTACCGGAATGCCCGTTTCTTCCATTAATAGTCTGTCTAAGTCTTTAAGTAATGCGCCACCACCGGTCAGCACCATACCACGTTCAGAGATATCCGATGCCAACTCAGGTGGAGATTGCTCTAAGGCAACCATAACTGCGGATACGATGCCAGTTAGCGGCTCTTGAAGCGCTTCGAGGATCTCATTCGAGTTCAGTGTAAAGCCTCTTGGAACACCTTCCGCAAGGTTGCGACCACGCACTTCGATTTCGCGTACTTCTTCGCCAGGATAAGCAGCGCCAATTTCATGCTTGATGCGCTCAGCTGTCGCTTCACCGATAAGTGAACCAAAGTTACGACGAATGTAATTAATGATGGCCTCATCGAATTTATCACCACCAATTCGTACTGACGATGAATAAACCACGCCATTAAGTGAAATAATCGCGACTTCCGTTGTACCACCACCAATATCAACAACCATCGAACCTGTCGCCTCTGATACTGGCAAACCAGCACCAATCGCAGCAGCCATTGGTTCGTCAATGAGGTAAACTTCTCGCGCGCCAGCGCCCAGTGCAGACTCTTTGATGGCACGACGCTCCACCTGAGTTGAACCACAAGGTACACATACCAAAACACGAGGACTAGGGCGTAAGAAGTTGTTGTCATGCACCTGTTTTATAAAGTGCTGCAACATCTTTTCCGTCACATAAAAGTCGGCAATAACGCCGTCTTTCATCGGACGAATTGCGCGGATATTGCCGGGTGTACGTCCTAACATGCGCTTGGCTTCTGCACCAACCGCAGCAACACTTTTAGGTCCCGCGGCGCGCTCTTGGCGAATCGCTACAACAGACGGTTCGTTAAGTACAATTCCTTGATCTTTTACGTAAATCAGCGTGTTTGCTGTTCCGAGGTCGATGGACAGATCGTTAGAGAACATGCCTCGAAGCTTTTTAAACATGAAGAGTGTATTCCTGTTACTGTGTTAAGCGTTGTGCAAAGGTGAGATGGCGACGCTTTAACGTGAAGTCGATATTTATTCACACACTTTAACAATGGGGGCAAATTTGGGCAAGTAATGTCTTTTCTTTTCACCACTTGTAGAAAGTCACGCAGCACTTTGCATGTTCTAAGCGCAAATGCTGCGTTTTGTTCAAAACTCGATGTCGGTTGCTTTGCCTGAAGCAGGATAGTAGTCGAAATGAGCGCCGCGGCTCAGGCTGTAACGGCACCAATAGTTATCCTCGCCTTCATCAAGGTCTGAATAAAAGCGCGCATGCACTTTAAAGCCATCCACATTTAGCGGCTGCGCAACCAATGCAGTCCATACTTTCTCACACCCTTTGTCTGTCATGTTTGCCGTTGGCCAACCATTGTGGTTCATTCGGACAGGTTTTCTATTTGTTTCTTTCCCTGCAGAATCGTAGTGAATAAGCATGATCATTGTTGTGGGTTGCTGGACTCGCCATTGCCAGTGCGCAGAAATAATGTGGTCTTTGAACCTTGCAACACTTTTTAGGAAAGCCGTCTCAGTAGTATTGCTGTCTTCGGTATTAAAAAGGTTGATCAAAATACCCAGGGCAATCGCAAACACTGCAGCGATAGATGCTTTCATAATATTTAGGTATGGAGAAGTGTCTTTTTTTGTATTTTTCATTGTTCTCTTCCAAGCGCCCACTAACTATTCAATCGTCGAGATATTATGACCTCGACGTTAACGCTTACCCTGCTATTCACAGCGCGTTTATCGGCACATTACTTAGTAGTGTATCGGCATTGGGGGCTAAATATAAAGAAGATGT
>CAYVST010000040.1:0-30722 GCA_964454185.1 uncultured Alteromonas sp. | reverse complement strand
TCGCCGCATTGGTGAGATTATATCGCCACTACTGCCTATTCCTACGTTGAAATAGAGAGAAAATGATTTCAAGTATGAGCCGGTGTGCATACCGTTTGTGTACCGTGCTCGTAGCTTTATTTATCTTTCATTCAACCTCTTACGTTTTCTTCACAACCTCACTTTTTTCACACCGTTGGCATTCTTCCAAGTTCTTTTATCCTTAATTTCAATAAAATTGAAAAAGTATCAAACTTTTTTTCCAACGCCGTCGACTTAATGATTAAGTTAAATAAATAAAACACAAAACGGGGAAGCGCGTGTTTACAAAACGAGATGAAAAGCTCGTGGAACAGGCATTAAAAGGAAACAAAAAAGCGTGGTTTACGCTTATTTCTCGATATGAGTCTGCAATGTATCAATACGGATTACGCATGACGGGGAATAGCCACGATGCCGCGGATTTAATGCAAGAGATATTCATCTCGGTGTTTCGCAGCCTCGCTTGCTTTAAGGGCGAAGGTAGCTTCAAAAGCTGGCTATATCGCATTGCGCATTGCCGATGTGTAGAGCTCTATAGAAAGCGACGTCCACACGCGGATATTGACGATGTCCCTGCTGCTGTTAGCGAAGCGCCGTACCCAGAGATGCAGCTAAACAGCAACCGAGAAAGCCGCGCGCTAGCGCAAGCTATGCAGACATTGAGTTTAAGTCAAAAAGCGGTAGTGGAACTAAAGTTCTTCGGTCATTTCACATTTGATGAAATTGCTGAGCAGATGGATATTTCTACCAATACTGCAAAATCGAGACTGTATGCGGCATTGGCAAAGTTAAAGTTGGAGTTAGAACAATGACTTTACAAGAAAAAGAAGCGTTATTTGCTGCCTATATTGACGGTGAATTGACCCATGAACAACAAGAAGTATTTGATACTCTTGTTAAAACCGATAGCGAGTTTGCCGCTCGTGTTGAAAGCTGCAATATGCTTAATGCGTTTGCGGATAAGTTTTCTGCCCCGCCTGTGCCAAAGTGGAACAAAGACGCTACGTTTTTCACTTCTGATGAAACACCAAAACGCGCAGGCTGGTTCTCTTTGCCAGGCATGGCTATGGCAATGTCTGCATGTGCCATGGTTGTCGTGTTGAGTGGCGCAAGGCTTAATGTTAGTGATAACAGTATTGCACTTACTTTCTCAAACGCACCTGACAAACAGAATGTTGATGCGCTAGTTGCGCAAAAAGTCGCAGAGGCCTTGGGTGAGCAGCGAGACTATTATCAACAGGCCAATCAATCGCTGTTTAAAGAATACGCGCAGGCTTTGTCTACGCAGCAGCAGCAAAGTAGTGCTGAGCTAACCCAGTATTTGTTAGCTTCAAGCCGAGAAGAACGCAAAGAAGACTTTGCTGAATTGCTTAAGTTTATAAACGATCAGCGAATTGATGATCAGCGCTTTTACGCAAGGCAATTCAGCAGACTACAAGATGAAATTGACGATATTGAAATTGGTTATAGCGCGGTGCTTATGCCCAGCGGTATTAATGATAATCAGCTAAATAATCCAACAACAGATACTCAGCCTTCGTTAGAAGACTGAAGCTCACGAACGAACAAGCAGGTGATACTATGAAACGCTTACTCTCCGCAATTATGCTTTGTACCACTGGAAGCCTAGCTTTCGCGCAAACCGCAGCTAAATATGAGGGCTTAGCTAACGAGTTGGAAATCATGTCAGGAGTGCTAAACACTTCATTACGGCAAAATGTTACATCAGAGAACTGGCGAATCAGTAATATCGAAACCAGTTATTTGGCAGGTCAGGGCGCATTGTTTACGCTTTCGGTTCGTGGCCAAAGCGGTAAATGGATTAAAGACTTAGAGTCAATGGTTGAAGGATTCGTGGTTATGACACCCCCTGAGCCACCTACACCAAACTTAACAGGTTCATTGGACGATATTGAGACTATCGTGTTTGAAAGTGCGCGAGAGTGGGAAGCTTATGCTGACGCAACCGGTATACGCTTTGCAGAAGCTTTCTCTGAGAGTCATGAAAGGGCTCGAGATTTACGCTCGATGCAGCGAGAAATAGCGTGGGAAGCAAGAGAAGTAGAGCGCGAGCTTAGAGACATAACATTTGAACTTCGTCATGCCGATGAAGAAAGAAAAAAGGAATTGTTGGCAGAAAAAGATCAATCGCAGAAAAAGTTAGCAAAGGTTGAAGCGAAAGCTAAGTCGATGAAAGAAGAGCTGAAAACGCTTGAAAAAGAACAAGAAAAACAAAAAGTTGAGCGAAGAGAAAAACAACAGCAGGCGTATAAAAGTTTTCTAGCGGGATTTGAAGTAGGTATGAGTGACACACTTTGTCGCTTTGGTTCTGGTCTTCGCGGTTTGCCCGATAATGAGCATATAAGTGTTGTGTTAAAAGACTTCGACACTGATGCCAACAACAAACGAAAAGACAGAATTTATGTATTTACGCGCACCGATATTGTTAAGTGTGTACAACAAAAGATAGATGCAAACAAACTGCTAGCTAATGCAGATGTTTACAGCTTTTAGTTACAGTTGGTAACTCAGATTCTTGGGGCAGTGTGACCTAGTTCCGCTGCCCATGCTAATTCTGAACGCAACAAATTATTTGCTGCATTGGCGCCAAAACTATGTAGCGCGCCATAAGCGCTGTTAGAGGGAACGCGACAGTAATGGCATAATGCATAGAACAACAAGCTGCATCTATGTTGAGAGCCATCACAGTGCAAATAAATTCGAGCGCCTTCCGTTAGCATTTGTGAGAGTTCATGCAAATACTGGTGTAGATGTACATCCTCAGTAGGTGACTTTGCAGAAGGATGTAAGAATGGTACCCACAGCCATTCTAAACCTGCGGCCAGCGCGCCATCACGAATTTTAGGCGCATCTTCTTCACTAGTTTGTACTGTTGCTAAGTGGGTTACACCCAAATCTTTTAAACGCGGATAAACATCATCAGTAGGCTTCTTGCCCAAACATATCTTACCCGCACGCAGTGAAAACCATGCTATCTGGGGTTGTTGAATTGATGTGTTTTGTGATGATTCCACCAGGCAATGCTCACTTCTTAAGTCTTTTAACGGTGATTATTCAAGCATTCAAACTACATAATAGTAGATAGAGAAGTAATGACAGCTGCAGCCACCTATTACAAACAAATGCCATATGGCGTGAGTGTACTTTACTTTCTTGGCAACGTAAAAACATACGCCCACACTAAAACACAGGCCGCCAGCTACCAATAGCCATAGTCCTGCCCCCGGTAACGCCATGTACAGTGGGTAGATAAGCCCTAATGCTATCCAACCCATTAATAAATACGTCATGACAGAGACTTTGGGAAATCGATGTTGTGCAATGAGTTTGAACGCAACGCCCGCAATGGCTAGAGACCAAATTATCGCGGTCATGGTAATGCCAAGTACACCTCCAATGGAAACAAGTAGTAAAGGTGTGTAAGTACCCGCTATCAATAAATATATTGCACTGTGGTCAAAGAGCTTTAGCCAACCTTTTGCTTTTTGGTGAGAAATAGCGTGGTAGAGCGTAGAGCTTAGAAACATCAATATTAAGGTTGAGCCATAAATGGCAGCCGTGGTCATTTCTAATGTGTTGTCTGCGCGGTAGAGCATAAACACCAAGCCCACGATGGCAGCGACAAAACCAAGCCCATGACTAATA
Source organism: uncultured Alteromonas sp. (assembly GCA_964454185.1). GTDB lineage: Bacteria > Pseudomonadota > Gammaproteobacteria > Enterobacterales > Alteromonadaceae > Alteromonas. Next base: position 27,035 of record CAYVST010000040.1, on the reverse strand, counting down.
CTGTTAAGCCATTCTTCTAAAACCGAGTAAGCCTTAGCGGGAATTTGCTTCGCTTTTTCTTTGGCGGCGTTGGCGCCTTCCGTCAAAGTATTTGAAGTGATCATACGTGCTCCACTGGTTTTGCTAAGCGTTGTTATGGCGAAGTCACCATAGGTAACATTGCTTTTTAGCGAACACTTGTTCGCTCAATGGGCTAATAATAGCAAACTCAACACAGAATGCGATGACAAAGCGGTGACAATTTACAGGTTTGTATCTGTTTCAGAGCGTGCAAAGCATCCGCCCAATTTATCTAATAAGTCGCGCAGCGTTCGGCTTTCCTCTGCACTCATGCCCTGCAGTTTGCACAGCATTTGCGTAGGCACTTCTTCGGCAACCGCTTTTTTGGCTTTACCGTCATTGGTAAGTCTTACCTTACGCACGCGTTTGTCTTCGTCATCTTTAACCACATTCAAAAAGCCCTTAGATTCAAGCTTTTTCAAAATCAGTGACATGGCTCCGCCATCGATATCAGTGACGTCCAACAAGTTCGCAATTGTAATATCGTCATTTTCCCATAGCGCCATCAGCGTAACGTACTGAGGGTAGGTTACATCGAGGGTTTTCAGCAAAGGTCGATAGGCTCGGGTAAAAGCATTCGACAAGGTATAAAACCGATGGCAAAGCTGGTTCTCTAACTTTAATAATTCTGACACGGCAATGGCTCTCTTAACGATACGTTTTATATTTTGCATACAAAGTACTTGATCTTCAAGTCAGGATGATGGTAATTTATTTTGCATGCAAAGTATTTGTTGTGTTGATCTAACGCAGCTAAACGAGCGGAAGAAAAAACACAGCGTTATTTAATCAAAGGAGAGCGTTATGCACACACTTCAACAAGTCGTATATACAGGTACTGCAACTGCAACTGGTGGTCGTGAGGGGACTGCTTCATCAAGTGATGGTAAATTGTCACTACAACTTTCTACACCGAAAGAGCTTGGTGGTGCCGGCGGTGAAGGTACTAACCCAGAGCAAATGTTTGCAGCAGGGTATTCGGCATGCTTCATAGGTGCTTTAAAGCACGTTGCAGCATCACAAAAGATAAAACTAGCCGATGACATTAGCGTAACGGGCGACGTATCAATTGGTCCAATTGAAGTAGGCTTTGCTATTGCAGTGAAGTTAACAGTAGACCTAGGTGACATGGACAAAGCGCAAGCTCAAACGCTGGTAGACACTGCGCACCAAGTATGTCCTTACTCGAATGCTACGCGTGGCAACATTGAGGTAGAGATTTCACTAGCCTAGTATTCGCGTGATTTCTAAAGGCTTGATAACATAGCGCATGTAATCACTACCTTTAGGAAGCCATATGAATAAATACGGAATGCTGGCAGCGTGTATTAGCCTGCCAGCACTTTTTGCATGCAGCGAAAGCAGCGACGTCGTATCTCAAGTACAAACAGCAGATAAAAGTGACGCTCAACAAACAATTAACGCAGCTGAAAGTACCGCACAAGCACAGGCTAACATTGCCTCTGGTGTCGATTATCACTCGTTTGCTAATCCCACAGAGATTCGCGTAAAACATCTAAGCCTTGACCTTACGGCAGACTTTAATACCAAACAGCTTATTGGCGAAGTCACATTAGACGTTGAGCGTGCTGAGCCTAGTAACAATACCCTAGTACTTGATACGCGAGCCCTCGACATAAAACGGGTAACGGCACAAGGTAATGACATTGCCTTTGAAATGGGGGACGTTGACGATGACTTAGGTACACCTCTGTCAATTACGCTTCCTGACAATGTAAATAGCGTGACCGTTTCTTATGCGACATCACCAGAAGCGTCGGGCGTGCAATGGCTAACACCAGCACAAACGGCAGGCAAGCAACATCCTTTCCTATTTACCCAAGCACAAGCCGTGCATGCGCGTAGCTTTATTCCACTTCAAGACTCACCACAAGTACGCGTTACCTATGACGCCACTATCAGAACGCCGAAATCCTTATTGGCTGTAATGAGTGCTTCAAATGACCCAACAACAGAGCGCGACGGTGAGTACGAATTCACTATGCCTCAGCCTATTCCGTCATACCTTATTGCGTTAGCTATTGGTGACCTAGAGTTTAAAGCTATGGGCGAGCGCACTGGCGTGTACGCTGAGCCCGCATTACTTGAGAGTGCGGCAAAAGAATTCGAAGATACGGAAGCCATGCTAGAAGTGACCGAAGGAACATATGGTCCCTACCAATGGGATCGCTACGATCTTTTAATTCTTCCTCCTTCTTTCCCATTCGGTGGTATGGAAAACCCGCGTTTGTCGTTTATCACCCCAACCGTTATCGCTGGTGACAAGAGCTTAGTGTCGTTGATTGCACATGAACTTGCACACAGCTGGTCTGGCAATACCGTAACCAATGCGACGTGGCGTGACCTGTGGTTAAACGAGGGCTTCACCACGTATCTAACCTATCGCATTATGGAAATGATCTACGGTCATGATCGCTTTAAAAAAGAAGCGGTACTCGGGTATCAAGACTTACAGAATGATGTTGCTGCGCTAGATGCCAACGACGAGATACTAGCAATCGACCTACGCGGCCGTAATCCAGACGACGTATTTTCAAATATCCCTTACGAAAAAGGGGCGTTGTTTTTACGCGAAATTGAGCACAAGATTGGTCGTGAAAACTTTGATGCATTCTTAATGCAATATTTTAAAGACTTCGCATTCAAAAGCATTACCACCGACACCTTTATCACTTACTTAGAAGATACGTTGCTAAAACAGTACCCTGATAAGCTGGATGCCAAGCGCATTAATACATGGATTTTCGAGCCAGGCGTTCCCCAAGGGGCACCAAAACCAGAGTCTGATGCTTTTGTAAACATCGACACCACGCGAAGCGCATGGCTAGCCGGTGAAGTAAAAGCGGCTGATATTGATACTGCGAAGTGGACAGTGCACGAGTGGTTGTACTTCCTTAACAACATGCCAGAATCGTTAAGCGCTGAGCAGCTTGCAGAACTTGATGTTGCATTTTTACTCACGTCAACGCAAAACAATGAAATAGCGCACAGCTGGCTTATGATTGCGGTTGAGAACAACTACCAACCTGCCTTTGAACGTTTATATAGCTACTTAGTGAGTATTGGTCGCAATAAGTTGGTTAAGCCGCTTTATCGTGAACTGTCTAAAACGCCAGAAGGTAAAGCCTTTGCAAAACGTGCGTTTGAAGAAGCGAAGCCGGGATATCATCCACTGACGGTGAAAGCGAACGAAGGTTACGTTCAGTAATATCTTAGTAAAATGCGCGTAAGTAACAGCGTGTAGTCAGTAACCCCAACATTTGTGATTCTTAAATGTTGGGGTTACATAAAAGTGAAACCTTGGCATATTTTTGTGTGATGCCGTTTTTCTTAGCTTATTTTCAAAAATGTAAGCGTGAATGCTCGGCGGCAAACCATAAAGACAACTCATCGGCATTGTCTGATAGCTCATATCCATACTGACTAAGGAAGTCAGATGCGTCTTCAAGGTTATCGAAGTACGCATGCGTATATTTTACTGGAGACGACGCTGAGTCGTCTAGCGTACGCACCGCTTCTTTAGTACGCGTTAGTTGGTTAAAGTCGCGTTGTAAATTTGATTTAACGATATGTGCTTCACAGCGACATCCATGATTAATACACCACTTATTTAGCTGCTGTATAACAGGAATGACTTCGGGAGGTGCAACAACATCGCCTTGTAGCGATGATAAAATAATTGCCCAATCCTTACCTAACAATGGTTCGGCGGCTTCCTTCAGCTCTTCGCCAAAAGCGAGTGCAGCTTCAACGTTCCACGCCTCAAACACTTTAATGGCGAGAATATTGTGAGTTATTCTTTTTATATCCCAAGAACCATGAATTAGCATAGGCAGCTACATCAGCGTAAAAAACGTTACCCAACATTAAAGATAGCCTCCATTTTCATCTATGTATAGTGCATTAACTACGAAGGTGTGTCCCGGTACTGCTTGGGTGTTTGGTCAAAGTGTTTCTTAAAAACAGCATACATGTATTGAATCGAAGGGTAACCACAAAGCTGCGCGATTTCTTTTGCCGGCATCTCCGACGTTTTTAAAAGGCGACAAGCACGCCTTAACTTTTCATTGTGTATTTCAGTGTGTACGGTATGCCCGCGTTCAGCAATAAACCTTGGCTCCAAGTTCGAACGCGACATACCGACATAATCGGTTACCTGTTCGACCTTGATGCCTAACGTGGCATTTTGACGAATAAATTGCATAGCCTGAATGACAAATGGGTCTCGTAATGACTGATAATCCGTCGACTGTCTCTCGATAACGCCGGTGGGGGGCACCATTATACGCGAGAGCTTGCCGGTGTCATTGTTGAGTCTATTGTGCAGTAATTTCGCCGCGCGGTAGCCCATTTCCACACACCCTTGATTCACTGAGCTTAGGCTTATTCGGCTCAAATGACGGGCTATTTCATCATTATCTATGCCTATTACTGAAATCATGTCTGGCACGGCAATGTTGACTTGATCACATGCCTGTAAAATATGCCTTGCTCGGCTGTCAGTTACCGCGAGAATGCCAATGGGTTTAGGCAGTCTCTGCAACCAGTCTGCCAAACGGTTCATAGCGTATTGCCATGTATCGGGCGTAGTGGGAATACCTTCAAAATAGTGGCAGCTGTATCCATCAGCTTCAGTCAACTGAGAAAACGCATTTTTGCGCTCTCGAGCCCAACAGTGTGATTCATCATGTGGAATACCATAAAAAGCAAAGCGTTCGATAGCTTTGTTTTTTAGATGTTTGTACGCGTATTCAACGAGTTTAAAGTTGTCGGTTGCAACATAAGGAACATTGGGGTAAGCATTTGCATCTTGAAATGAGCCTCCAACGCCAATTACTGGCTTATTGATGTCTTTGAGCGCGTCTCTAATGGTAGCATCATCAAAGTCGGCGATTATGCCATCACCTGACCATTCTTCGATATGCTGTAGTCGACATAAAAAGTCTTCTTCTAGATATATATCCCAGTTTACTTTTGATGCCTGTAAGTAATTTCCTATTCCAGCAATAACTTCTCGGTCGTAAACTTTATTGGCGTTAAACAGCAAACTAATACTGTGACGAGTGTCGAACATACTTCAGCTCAATTCAATGGATTCTAAGGCTTTTCATCACATAAAAAGCCTGATGAGAAGCTACATTAACGTTACGTTTAGAATACATTTTTTCAACATTCAGGCAAATCAGCTGCAAGAAATATAAACAGCCATTGTTAATTTTCGTAATTGATAGTGCCCACCGCATCGTTAGTCTAATTAGCTCGCAATTACAAGGGGTAAGCCATGGCCTTCATGGGAGTAGACATCGGTACATCTGGTGTAAAAGTCATCGTGTGTGATGCAAAAGGTGAAGTGCTGGAAACAGCATCTCACTCGCTCAGTGTTCAAAACCCGCAACCAATGTGGTCAGAACAATCACCTGATAAGTGGTGGGAAGCATTGTGTTCGTGTTTGGATACGCTTGCAAATAAAGGAGTAACCGAGCAAGTAACCGCTATTGGCCTAGCGGGCCAGATGCATGGCGCGGTCATGCTAGACGCCCAACATAAGGTATTGCATCCCGCAATACTTTGGAACGACGGACGCAGCAATGAACAGTGCGTAGAGCTTACGTCCAAGGTTGAGAAGGTACACGATATTACGGGCAACATGGTAATGCCTGGTTTTACTGCGCCAAAGCTACTTTGGATAAAAAAACATGAGCCTGAGCTCTTTTCAAAAATTCACAAGGTACTCCTGCCCAAAGACTACATTCGATATCTTCTTACAGATTTATTTGTGTCTGACATGTCTGACGCAGCAGGCACGAGTTGGTTAGATGTGGCCAATCGTGCGTGGTCAGAGGAGATGCTTGCAGCTTGTGGTCTGTCACAAGCACATATGCCTTCGCTTTGTGAAGGTTCCGAGGTTACTGGGCTCTTGAAACCAGAACTTGCAAAGCGTTGGAGTATGGGCCCAGTTCCCATTGTTGGCGGTGGTGGAGACAACGCTGCTGGTGCTGTTGGAAGCGGTGTTGTTGACGACGGTCAGACTATTCTTTCTTTAGGTACATCGGGTGTACTGTTTTCCGTTACTGATAAGTGCCTTTCTAATCCACTGCAAGCGTTGCACTGCTTTTGTCACGCATTACCTGAGAAATGGCATGTTATGTCTGTTCACTTAAGTGCAGCATCTTGTCTACAGTGGTTTGCCGATGTTGCAGCGGATGGCGCAGTTGAAGTCTTACTCGACGAAGCGCAGTGTGCAGACAAAAATGACTATCATGCAGCCTACTTTTTGCCTTATTTATCCGGGGAGCGAACCCCTTACAACAATCCAAGCATGGGCGGTGAATTTATTGGGTTGTCCAGTTCATTATCACGAGGCCAGATGACCCTTTCTATTCTTGAAGGGGTTGCTTTTGCTTTTAAAAATGGACTGGAAGTCATGCGCGGGGCTGGTATCACATCAGACGAAATTTCGATTATTGGGGGAGGGGCTAAAAGCGCTTTGTGGCGACAGCTTATCGCCGATGTTTTAGGCGTCAAAATCGTCTTTCGAGCGGGGGGAGATGTGGGGCCGGCGCTAGGCGCAGCTAAGTTAGCCCAGCTTGCGACAGATCCAGAAAGTACACTGGAGAACGTCTGTCGCCCACCCAATATTATCGCTACACATGTACCGGGCAAAAACAAATCAGCGTTCTTCGCCTATCGATTTGAACGATTCAAACAATTCTCAGAGCAAGCCAGTCATCGTCGTATTTGGGAGCGCGTAACATGACACTATTTACAGATAAACAGATGGCCGATGCCATTCGCGTTTTAAGCGTTGATGCGGTTCAACAAGCCAAGTCTGGACATCCTGGAATGCCAATGGGAATGGCTGATATTGCACAGGTACTGTGGAGAAAACACCTCAAGCACAACCCGTTGAACCCAAAGTGGCACAATAGAGACCGTTTTGTCCTTTCCAACGGACATGGGTCGATGCTGCTGTATAGCTTACTGCATTTGACAGGCTACGATGTTTCACTCAACGACCTCCAAGCATTTCGTCAGCTGCATTCAAAAACACCTGGCCATCCTGAATTGGGATACACCCCCGGTGTTGAAACGACCACAGGTCCTTTGGGGCAGGGCCTCGCAAACGCAGTCGGGTTTGCTCTGGCAGAAATGATGCTGGGCGCTGAGTTTAATCGCGATGGTTACAATATTGTTGACCACTTCACTTATTGCTTTGTCGGCGATGGCTGTCTAATGGAAGGAATTTCTCATGAGGTGGCATCGCTTGCTGGAACGTGGGGGCTAGGCAAGCTCATTGTATTTTATGATGACAATGGGATATCGATAGACGGTGAAGTTGAGGGGTGGTTTACCGATGATACGCCTAAACGTTTTGCAAGTTACGGATGGGATGTTATCGAAAACGTCGATGGTCATCGTCATGACGATATTGACCAAGCCATTCTTTCAGCACAAAAAACACTTAAGCCAACGTTGATTTGCTGTAAGACTGTTATAGGAAAAGGCTCGCCAAACAAAGCGGGCACGCACGATTGTCACGGTGCGCCACTTGGAGCAGAAGAAATTGCGCTGTTTAAATCTTCAATAGGCTTTCAAGACACGCCATATGAACTTCCCCCCGGTATGAATGAAGCGTGGTCATGTGTGGAAGAAGGCAAATATGCAGAGCTTGCATGGTTTGAGCTATTTAAACGCTACGCAAACCGTTTCCCCGACCTAGCGGAAGAATTTGAGCGGCGTGCTGCAAGCGAACTCCCACATAACTGGCAAGAACAAAAGGCACACCTGTTAGAAGAGATTAAGGTCACAGCAAAAGCACAAGCGTCTAGAAAGTCTTCGCAATCTTCCCTTGGGCATATCAAATCAATGCTGCCAGAGCTTATTGGCGGCTCGGCTGATCTTGCGCCTTCCAATTTGACGCAATGGCAGCATGCAGAAGCGTTTTCAAGTACTACCCCGAACGGACAGTATCTGCATTATGGTGTGAGAGAGTTTGGAATGGCTGGCATTGCCAATGGCGTTAACGCTCATGGTGGCCTTAAGTGTTTTGGCGCCACTTTTCTTATGTTCATGGAATATGCACGCAACGCTGTGCGTATGTCGGCTTTGATGAAGCTGCCAACCATTTATGTATTCACACACGACTCTATTGGCCTTGGAGAAGATGGGCCAACGCACCAACCCGTAGAACAAATTGCCAACTTGCGAGCTACGCCAAATTTAGACACATGGCGACCGTGTGACCAACTAGAGACCGCCGTGGCATGGCTTAGTGCAGTGGAACAGAAGTCAACACCCTCAGCACTTTGTTTGTCGCGCCAGAACTTACCCGTAGTCACTGAAAATCTCGATGACGTAAATGTCATAACCAAAGGAGGATATGTATTACAAAGCGATGCGGTAGCGCCAGACGTTATTATTATCTCTGCTGGCTCAGAAATGTCCTTAGCCATTCAGGTGGGAGAGGCCGTTCGCAAACAATACGCATTAAGTGTCAATATCGTTTCTATGCCGTGCATGAATCGATTTAAACAGCAATCCAAAATCTACAGAGATAGCGTGCTTCCCCCATCTTGCCGAAAGCGTATTGCAATAGAAGCAGGCAGCTCTCAGTCATGGCATGAATTTGTGGGCCTTGATGGTGCGGTATTTGGCATTGATTCGTTTGGCGAATCTGCGCCTGCTCAAGTGCTTTATTCGCACTTTGGGCTCACTGAAAGCGCAATTTTAAAGGCTTTATCCCCTTTATTGTCACCGCAACAAAACGTTAACAAATAAGCACAATAAGTAAATCAAATTACGTAATTGAGGCGTGCAGACGTTATCACAATAATCGAATAGTGATTTATTTACAGGAAACAAAGCAATGGCTGAATATTTTGATTCAATAGATAAAATTGGTTATGAAGGCCCAGATTCTGAGAACCTATTAGCATTTAGACATTACAACGCTGATGAAAAAGTACTGGGAAAAACCATGCGTGAGCACCTTCGTTTTGCCGCGTGTTACTGGCACAACTTTTGTTGGGACGGCAGTGACGTATTTGGAGCGGGTACCTTTGGGCGTCCGTGGCTAAAACCAGGCGATGCAATGCAGCGTGCTGCACAAAAAGCCGATGTAGCTTTTGAGTTCTTTAGTAAATTGGGCATACCCTATTACTGTTTTCACGATGTTGATGTTGCACCAGAAGGCAATAGCTTGGGAGAATACATCGATAATTTTTCTCAAATGGTCGATGTGCTTGAGCAAAAGCAAGAGCAGACTGGTGTGAAGTTACTGTGGGGTACCGCGAACCTCTTCAGCAACCCTCGTTTTGCGGCGGGTGGTGCAACCAATCCTAACCCAGAAGTGTTTGCTTATGGCGCGGCGCAGGTGTGCCAAGCCATGAACGCGACTCATCGATTAGGTGGTGAAAACTACGTTCTGTGGGGCGGGCGAGAAGGGTATGAGTCATTGCTTAATACCGACCTACGTCAAGAACAGCGCCAGCTAGGGCGTTTTCTTAATATGGTGGTAGAACACAAGCATAAAATTGGTTTTAAGGGTACATTGCTTATTGAGCCGAAGCCACAAGAGCCAACAAAACATCAATATGATTACGATTCAGCAACAGTGTATGGCATGTTAAAACGCTTCGGTTTAGAAAGTGAGTTCTCCGTCAATATTGAGGCAAATCATGCAACGTTAGCGGGACATTCATTTCATCATGAAGTGGCAACAGCGATTTCTCTTGGCATTTTTGGAAGCCTAGATGCGAACCGAGGTGACCCGCAAAATGGCTGGGATACCGATCAGTTTCCTATTGATGTCGATGAGTTAACTATGGTCGTGTATGAAATCTTAAAGTCGGGGGGCTTTACAACCGGTGGCTTTAACTTTGACACTAAACTTCGCCGCCAGAGCTCAGATCCAGCAGATATGTTCTACGGACATATTGGTGCAATGGACAATATTGCCCTAGCGCTTAAGCATGCAGCAAAATTACTTGAGAATGACTTTTTATCTGAATTTGTTGTAGAACGTTACAAAGGATGGAGCAGTGATCTAGGTCGCGACATCCTGTCTGGTAAAATGTCGTTAGAGCAGTTGGCGAGCAAGGCATTTAAGAGTGAGTTTAATCCAGCACACAAAACCGGACGCCAGGAATTACTTGAAAATCGATTGAATCGCGTGATTTTTGGCTAATTAGAACGTAAAAAGCCAGGAGTCATAGATGATTTCCTGGCTTTTGTCATGCTTAGCTACCACTGCATCCAAATCGCATCAGCGAGATTTTGAAACAGGTGACAGGTGAACTGTGCGGCGATTTCTAATGCTTTTTCCACGAACAAACATCATTCCCTAAACCGAGATGAACAGCAGTAGTGAGTTACGAGCCACTTTTATCAGAGTTAAATCGGGACAACTAAACTGCACGTTTCGTTCACTAGCCAAAACTCGCTTATAAAAAAGAGCGCACTGAAAGTGGCAATACGCTCTAGATAGGTTAGCGCTCTTCATAAAGGAGATGATAGAAGTATGCAGGGTGCTTTCTTCCACTCATATCCTGACAACAGAAGCCTACAAATGTGCCGGTAAAATTGGCATCTGCGCCGCCATCACCCATTTCATCACAGAGTATGCTGTAGTCTACTCTCAAATCAATTTTCTTCCAGCTTTCACCATTTATACAGTATTCAAATGTCGCTATGTCGTAGCTTACAGATACGCGCAGCTCAACCGCGCCTTTTTCCGGCAGCGATATAGGTGAATGTAATGGATATCGCATTACCCACTCGCCAGCACATATTGATAGATCTAGAACTCGCCCAAGTGTTTCATCATGAGTAATATGAAAATAAATGAATTTTTGGCTGTTGTAGTAGCACGTCAATCCCGCCATTTGTTGAAACGAGATGGGGGCAAAGTCAACCTGCAGGCTGTAAGTAAATTCAAAAGCTTGCTGGCGTCTTGCAAGCAAGCTTTGTTGAAAATGGCTTCCAATACTTTCTTGCCCGCGCAAACAATATGTACCTCGGTTACTGTCGATGAAGGCGTCTTCATTTGCAATCGGATAACGCAAACTATGATAGGTGTTTGGTAGAACGGAGGAAGAAAAATCTATCGATTCTACTATCGGCTTATGGCTAGAGTTGTCATTTGTAATTTGAGCCGGTGCATTGCCACCATGGGTGAGTCGTGGCCAACAATCTTCGCCCCAAGTGATTTGGTGTATGGCAGTCTCGCGCCCCATCACAGAACGGCCACGGAAGGGGAGAGGTCTACTGCAAAGGTGCACCAGTGCGCTGGTGGTGTCGGTGATGTCAGCCCAATCACCGTGCCCGCATCGTTTTATTCCATTGTTTGGTACTAACGCGCTTGTAATAAGGGGGTTGTGGGGCATGGTTTCATATGGCCCAAGCAGTTGTCTTGAACGAGCCACAGATACAGCATGTTGAGTGCCTGTGCCGCCTTCAGCGGTAATAAGGTAGTAATATCCTTCTCGTTTGTGAATATGCGGGCCTTCCGTCAAGCCAATAGAAGAGCCCTTATATACATATGTTGGTTGTCCCACCAAACAGCCCAGTTCAAGGTCTATTTCTTGACATACTATACCGCCAAAAAACGCATTTGGTGCAAAGTTGTTTCTTCCTGTAGCGGGGCGATGATCCCAAACCATGTTAAGCCAATAACTCTTACCATCTTCGTCATGAAAAAGAGAAGGGTCGAAACCACTACTGTTCACATAGACTGGTAATGTCCACTGGCCTCCAATTTTGTCGGTGGTTGTGTAGTAATTTGGCGTGTCTTTAAAGTTACCGGCAAAACGTCTGGTGTTGGTAAAGGCAAGATGGAACATCCCATTTTTGTGAGTTAGGCAAGGCGCCCAAACACCACAAGAGTCAGGATCGCCGCGCATATCTAAATGCTGGATAGTACTAAGTGGTCTATCAATAAGTGTCCAGTTGCTAAGATCTTTCGAATGGTAAATACACACGCCTGGAAACCACTCGAATGTTGAAGTGGCCACGTAATAGTCTTCGCCCACTTTGAGTATCGAAGGGTCAGGATGGAAACCCGGTAGAATTGGATTTGTCGGCAAGGTCAAGCTGTCATTCATAGTGTTATATCGTTGTTGTGTTTACCACAGAATCGACAATCCCCTCGCCAACGACAATTATCTTTTTTCATTTGAGTTTAACCATTTTTCGTATTCAATGAAGTGAGGCTTTAAACCCCACTAAATAGCTGTTAACAATAACGATACTTACATTTTACATAAATTAGTATGCATGAGATTAACACGTTTTGTTGAGGGTTTTTGGGTTGGAATATTTTTTCTACTCGTGGGGTGCTCATCACCATCAGAGCAGAGCAATGCCACTATTTCTGGTAAATATGTTCCTCCAAATGGGCAACGATTGCTTTTTGTTGGGCAAGACTCTGACACGATCAGCGATTACCAAAAGGCAGTTCCTCACGATTTGTTAGAAGGGGTAACACTCTATACACAGCTAAAGTCTGCTGACCCACGTAATACCTTGTTTGGTTTAGACAAAAAGGGCAACTGGAATTCAGGGAATGTCGATTTTCAGCAAACACTCGCTAACGCCTCCCATGCGGCACTTGCAGTCGGTTTGGCATTCGATAGTTGTAATCAAGTCCATCACGGAGCGCATATCATCAATGGTGACTATGATAACGCTATTCACGAAATGGTGGATTGGTTTAAAGCACTATCTCCACGGCCTATCTTTTTGCGTATAGGCTATGAGTTTGATGGCCCTTGGAATTGCTACCAAAAAGCCACGTATAAAGAGGCTTTCAAACGTATCGCTGCAATAATTAAACAAAAAGAGGCTGATAACATTGTCACTGTTTGGCAATCCGCTACGTGGCCAGATCCTACCATAGCGGGTGACAAACAAAGTGAGTTCGACCATCGACTACCTGACCACCTCTCGAGTTGGTATCCAGGAAACGAGTCGGTAGATTGGATAGCTCTGTCGAGTTTCTATCGCGATTTACATCAATGGAATTATGTGCCGGTAGATACCCCTGCGGCTTCTCAGGATAAGGTATTGGCGTTTGCTCGCAAGATGCGTAAACCCGTTATGGTTGCAGAAGCCGCCCCCCAAGCATACAACCTATCGACGTTAACGAAAGGGTTTATCTCTCTCAATGACCAACGGCCTGTAACGCCCATTGAAATTTGGCGACAGTGGTACGAGCCTCTGTTTGGCTTTATCGAAGACAACAAAGACGTTGTTAAAGCACTTGCTTACATCAATACGCATTGGGAAAGTCAGGCGCTATGGCGATGTGACGTGGGAGCCTCGGCAGGAACAGCTAAATGTCCACAGGGATATTGGGGAGACACGCGAGTACAGGCTAACCCTTATATTTTAGAAAAATGGCTTGAAGAGACACAAGATGAGAGTGCATGGGTTCAGGGAGTGTGGTGGTGAGTAGACTTTTTAGCCCTGTATTGGCCTACACGTTAATCGTATCGTTGGGTGGCTTTATTTTTGGTTTTGATGCATCAGTAATATCGGGTGCTATTGGTCTTATCAGCACTGAATTTTCATTATCGCATTTTGAACAGGGGTTTGTGGTCGCTGCACCAACCCTTGGCGCCATAATCTCTACGCTCTGTGCGGGGTATATTGCCGATAGGGTAGGCAGGCGTTCAACGCTCATGATCATTGCTGTTCTTTACCTAATCAGCGCGGTGTTATCAGCAATAGCGCCTTCATATGTTATTTTGGTTGCAGCACGCTTTTTGGGCGGACTCGCCTTTTGTTCGTTAATGATAGCGCCCATGTATATCGCTGAAATTGCGCCAGCCGATGCTCGCGGTAAAATGGTGTCGATAAACCAACTGAACATTGTCGTTGGCTTTTCTGCTGCCTACTTTGCCAACTACTACTTGCTGCAAATAAGTCAAAGCGCGTTTGACTGGGTAAGTGTCATGCGAATCGATGAGTCGACATGGCGTTGGATGCTGGGCTTGGAAATAGCGCCAGCGATACTCTACCTCGCTTTACTTTTCGTTGTTCCTAAAAGTCCTCGGTGGTTGATTATCAATCATAAATTACAAGAGGCTGCTGCTGTACTTAAATTACTTTATCCACAAAAAAGCGAAGAAACAGTTAAGCATGATATTAAAACGATAGCAGCAAGCGCTGATAAAAAGGCCGAGAATGTTATAGAAAGCATAAAATTGGTGTTTAGTTCAAAGCTTCGTTTGGCTCTCATTGTGGGTGTTGTTGTTGGCGTTGCGCAACAAGCGACTGGCGTAAACGCTATTTATTTTTATGCGCCCACCATCTTTGAACAGACCGGCGTGGGCACTAATGCGGCGTTCGCACAAGCCATTTGGATTGGAATTATCAACGTTTTGTTTACGCTAGTAGCCATTGTCTTTATTGATAAGCTTGGACGTCGCCCTTTACTTATAGGCGGTTTAAGCGGTGTCGTTATCAGTATGGCAATGTGTGCTTATGGGTACAGTCAAGCAGAGTACACGTTAACCGCAGAGGCGCTACGTTCGCTGGGAGATACTATTGATAGTCGGTTACTTCAACCCATTGTGAATCAAACGTTTTATAACGATGTAGAATTCAAAAATTCAGTAAAACTGCTTCTCGGTGATGTTGAGTTTCAAGCTAACGAAGGACGTATACTAGAGCTTGCAGCAGACCTAAACAACACCCTGGTGCTTATTGGTATTCTCGGGTTTGTTGCCTGTTTTGCCTTCTCTCTTGGCCCAGTGATGTGGGTACTTTTCTCTGAGATATTCCCTACTCATGTGCGCGGCCTTGCTATCTCGGTTGTTGGCGTCATTAACAGTATCGTCAGTTTTACGGTACAGCTTGTCTTTCCTTGGGAATTGGCAAACATAGGCGCTACAACAACATTCTTAATTTATTCTGGATTTGCGGTAATGAGTTTGGTTTTTGTTATAAAGCTACTGCCGGAAACAAGTGGTAAAAGTCTTGAAGAGTTAGAACGTGCATTAAGTCGCTAGTAGAAGGAAAGTGAATATGATTGACGATAATTCGGTTGTGCGGTGGGGTATTATTACGGCGGGTCGGATAACGCACACTTTTGCCAGCGACATTGCTCACTGCGTCAATACAAAAATACAAGCAGTCACAGCGCGCAATATCGATAAAGCACAAGAGTTTGCAGCGCAGTTCGGTATAGACGAAGCTTTTGATAACTATCAAGCGGTATTTGAACATCCAGACATTGATGTTGTTTACATTGCCTCTCCACATACTATGCACTTAGCTCATGTTGAAAAGGCCATTCAACACAAAAAGCATGTACTGTGCGAAAAGCCATTGGTCACAACAAGTGAAGATGCGCGCTATCTCAAAAAGTTGGCACATGAGCACGGTGTTTTTTTGATGGAGGCAATGTGGACGTACTTCTTGCCTGCTATTGAAAAAGCGGTGACATGGGTTACCAAAGGAGAAATTGGCGAGCTGTTACACGTGAGGGCTGACTTTGGCTATCCGATCCCTTATGACCCGAATTTAAGGGAATACGATGCAAAGTTTGCAGGTGGGTGCTTGCTGGAAATGGGGGTTTATCCTATAGCTCTTAACAGGTTGTTTAATCCTGCACTGCCCACATCATTGGCGGGTGTACAGCATTTTGCGCCAAACGGAGTAGAAGATGACGTCTGTTGGCAGTGGCAATATGAAGGTTGTACTGCGTCTATGCATACCTCATTTAGGGCCAAGCTTCCCAACACGGCTATTGTCATTGGTACTAAAGGTACTATTCATATCCCCGATTTCTTTAGAGCGAGGGAATGTCATTTATATGAACTGGAACAGCCAAAACTTTCTTACATTGATGAAAGGAAAGGTTCAGGGTTTGAATTTCAAATAGATCATGTTTGCCATGCTATTCGAACAAGAAAACGTGAATCTGATGTGGTGCCGCTGTCAGCTTCCATTGCCTTTCAAGAGTCTATTGAGTTATTGAGAACTCTGTAAACGAGAACGGTGCATGACCAATCGATGAAAAGAAGTCGCAGAAGTAGACTATAAAAAGTTATGTAGAAAGTTGGCAGGGGGAAGCCCTAGCCAACGATGGTCGCAGTGGAAAATTGGTACCGCATATTACGATATACGCAGATGTCGGTAATATCATCAGGTACGCCTTTCGGCGCAGCCCTAAAATTAGTCGAAACGCGGTATTCTCCTTTTATACTGCCAATGCGATGCCAGCAATGCCCGTGCAGCAGTACTAGTGTACCTTTGCGAGGTGTTAACTTGACTTGGTCGGGAAAGTCTTCAAAGACGTCACCCTTGGTAAGAGCGCCCCATTTATGCGACTTGGGTAGAATATACACTTCGCCGCCAGTGTCTGGAGTAACATCCATGGTATATACGAGTCGATTTAAGTTAAATCGAGATGGATCTTCTGGTGGGCAATCCTGGTGCCATGCTTGTCCAGACGTCCCTTTCTTGGAAAACATAACCATACAATATTGAGCTTGCCATTGCGCTTTAAGCAAAGCTTTAGTCACTATTTGAAAGTCGGTGGAAGCTTCCAGAGAATCGAACAGTGCTACGCCCTCGCGCTGTGGAAACCACGGAATAACTTCAGTTTTAGCTGCCTTAATAAAGTTCTCATCATGTGTGAATTCTGGTGTCAGACCATAGTGTTCCATAATGGTTTCTTGGCACTGTGTCATGACCTCTTGGCTGAAAAAGTCCTCGATAACCAGATAACCGTCTTCCCAAAATTGTTCAGATAGCGCTTTAATTGTCGATTGCTCAGCGGGTAAACGCATTGAGGACCTCCTCTTCTTGAACAACGGCAAGCAATGCCTCAAGTGCTTCTTGGTCTTCGCAAAATTGCGCGATGCCTTCAGAAAGCTTTGTTGTTGCCATCTTGTCCTTGGTTAATGCCAGCCTGAATTCTGACTCAGAAATACTGGCTAGTGTGTACGTTTTCGTATGCGCCGGTGGCAATAGTCGCGGTTCAACATCGCAAGTCATGCTGCCCAGTTCATCTAGAAGTGTGGGGGATATGGTCAAACGGTCGCACCCCGCAAGCGCGAGCACCTGCTGAGTCGTTCTAAAGCTGGCCCCCATAACAATAGTGTCAAAACCATAAAGTCGATAGAAGTTGTAAATTGCTTTGACAGATCGCACGCCGGGATCGTCTTCAGCCTCAAAGAGTTTGTCGGGCGACAGGCTCTTATAGAAATCGTAAATTCGACCCACAAAAGGAGAGATAAGAAACACACCGGCTTCGGCACATGCGCGTGCTTGCGACATATTGAATACCAGAGTGAGGTTGCATTGAATATTTTCCTTTTCAAGAGTTTCGGCCGCTCTTATGCCTTCCCATGTTGCGGCTATTTTAATCAGAACTCGTGAACGGGGAACATCCAGTTCTTCATAGTGTGCAACAAGCTCTCTCGCAGCATCTAGCATGCCCTGTATGTCAAAAGACAATCTAGCATCGATTTCCGTCGATACTCTTCCAGGAATTAACCGAGTTATATCTCTACCTATCAAAACAGCAAGTCTTTGTGCGGCTTCAGGCAGAGCGCGCGCTTGCCCACCGCTGTCAAAACAGGCCTTAACCAGTAAATGTTTGTTTGACGCCAGCTTTGCCGCTTTCAGCAGAAGAGATGGGTTTGTTGTAGCATCAATTGGGCGCAGCGTTTCAATAGCTTCAAGCTCACCCGTATCAGCCACAATTTCAGTGAGCGCTTTGAGTTTGGTTAGTGTCGACATACCGATTCATTACTTTGTTAAAAGAAATAACATTGTGTGACGCTTTATGCTCCTTTGCTTTTATGAATTTTGCCGTATTGGTTATGAATTATCTTTTTGGTAAGAAAGTAATTTTGGTAAATGTGCTATCTAAGTGTCGTGTTTGGGAAGGTGTTTTCAGCGCCAGATGCACGACTATGATTACGTGTTAATTCCATTATAAATAGGGTTTATAGCGTTTTTTTTGTGTTTGATGATAGTTTGTGTGTGTTTGATAAATCATAAATATAAAAGTAAAAAAACATAAATTTGTGCAATTGATTGATACGTTCAGCGTTGTTAGTTTGACTGCGTTAACAATTATTTTACAGCGTGATTTACAAATTCCTGACATGTGAACGATGAGGGGTTTTAGCTGTAACGTTAACAATGGTTACGCTTTTAACTTACTCTCGAAGGGCCTGACAATAACAATAGGAAAGGCCCAACGAATGCCAAAAAAGGACGGAGTATCGTCAATGAATACGCACACAAAACTCAAACTTAATGCAATAGCAATATCGCTGTTAGCTGCCTTGGGCTCGCACTCGTTATCAGTTTCTGCGCAGCAAGCCGAACAGGCTGATGATGTGGAAGTTATCGAAGTGTCAGGTATCAAAGGAAGCCTTGTACAGTCCATGGATCTCAAGCGAGCAAGTAGCGGCGTTGTAGATACTATTACGGCCGAAGATATAGGGAAATTCCCCGACACAAATTTGGCAGAATCACTGCAACGGATCACGGGTGTCTCAATCGATAGACAAAATGGCGAAGGTAATCAAATTACAGTTCGTGGTCTTGGTCCTAACTTCAATATGGTTACATTGAATGGTCGTCAAATGCCTGCTGCCTCTTCGCCTGAACAGGAGAGCATTGCCTCGGCAACGCAAAGTCGAGCCTTCAATTTTGCCGAAATAGGCTCAGAGTCTGTATCTGGTGTTCAAGTATACAAGACAGCGAAGGCACATCAGCCAACGGGAGGTATGGGAGCTACTGTTAATATAGATACCGCTCGTCCGTTCGACTACTCTGAAACGACGATTCTTGCCAATATCGATGCTGTTCACGATTCTTCGGTAATAGAAGGTGATGATATAACCCCGGAATTTGGCGGTTTGTTCTCGACACAGTTTGGTGATGGCATGTTTGGTGTATTGGCAAATGTTTTCTATTCCGAGCGCCAGTTTAGTGAATTATCAACACACACAGATGGATGGCTTCGAGATGAACAAGGGGGGCCTGGCTATGCAGCGTGGTGTGGAGATGTTACATCTAACTGCGCAGATGCTCCTTATGTTTATCGTCCAGTTACTAATATTTCTGAGGTTCAGCACAATAAACGTCGTCGAACCAATGCACAGTTGGTATTCCAAGCGCGACCAACTGACAACGTAGAAATTACGCTAGACTATGTAATGTCACGCTTCAAACGCGACCAAGACCGTTATCAAACGGGGCTTTTTGGCGTAGTTGATGGAAGCACAGTAACTGGTACAAGACTGACGAGCAATTACACTATTGATGCAGCAAATAGACTAGGCGGTGCAGCAGATGCGCTGGTTTATGAAAATGAATTGGTAGTCGAAAACGATTCTGTCGGACTGAATATTCAGTGGACTGTGAATGATAGCCTCTCATTCTCTTTCGATGCTCATAATTCAACTGCCGAAAGCCAACCTGATGGAGAATTAAACGATAACCTTCAGTTAATTCAGGGCCCCTTAGGTATAAATTTTGGGTTGGATTATAGCGGAAATGGTGTCGATATTGTTGTAGATGATAGCGGCGCGTTTCGAGGACAGGATCAGTTTGGTGGTGGTGAGCCTCGACCGGGTGTAGACGAGTTTCAGTCAGTCAATGGCTTTTCACCTCTAGGTTCTGTGTTAAGAAACATTGCCATCGAAAATACGGTTGACCAGTATCAGTTCGAAGGATTATGGGTTGGCGATACCTATTCCTTAAGTGCTGGCGTCGAATATACCGACTACCAAGTTGAAACCAGAGCCATAGGAACAGGTTTCTTTTTCCAAGGTCTTGGTGATTGCACAGGCTGTGCTGATGCCTTTACAAGAACCAATATTGATGCCCCTAGCGGTTTTGATGTGGTGGTTGAGTTTGATGTTAATGCATTGGTTGACCAAACATTTCCGACATCAATCGATCAAGTTCTCGCGCAATTTCCACCTACATTTTTTGGGGCGTCTGAAGAGTCTACGGCACTGTATGTTAATTATGAGCAAGACTTAGAGCTGGGAGACATGCCAGCGCAGATTATTGTTGGGGGGCGTTATGAAACTACAGATGTTGTAGGCTCTGCTTTTCAAACCTTTCCGGTTGGGTTAACTATTACAACAAACACCGAAGGTTCTGTCATTTTTGCTCCAGATGCTGCACCGGAATTTTTCGAAGTGGAAGCAGACTACTCTGTATTCTTACCCTCTATTGATTTTCAAATTGAGCCCTCAGATGACCATGTCGTTCGCGTATCTGTAGGAAAAAGTATTGCAAGACCTGATTTAAATGCGCTTAGGCCTTTGACTACGGTAAGTGACTATCGACCGGGAAACAGCACGGCAAGTGCAGGTAACCCAGGCTTAAAGCCTTATTCTTCAGTTAACATAGATTTGTCATACGAGTGGTATTATGGAGAAGGAAGCTATTTCTCGCTTGCTTATTTCAACAAACAAGTCGATGACTATATAGCGACAGAAGTAGTAGAAGGAACTATTCCAGATATTAATGGCGACCCGCTTCTGGACCCCCAAGGGCGCTATGTCCCTACAACATCGCCTGACCAGCAATCTACGCCAGTTGTGAGTGAGCCAGGCGACCCTGAAGCGATTTTCTTAACCTCTAAACCGTTAAATTCGGTAGAGCGCTCAATTGATGGCTTTGAAATAGCCATTCAACACCTGTTCTCTGACACTGGCTTTGGTGTGCAAGCCAACTACACCGTCGTTGATAGTGATGCTGAATTCGACCCAGACAACTTCACGCAACAGTCAATATTGCTAGGCTTGAGTGATTCTTGG
This sequence comes from uncultured Alteromonas sp., assembly GCA_964454185.1. Taxonomy (GTDB): domain Bacteria; phylum Pseudomonadota; class Gammaproteobacteria; order Enterobacterales; family Alteromonadaceae; genus Alteromonas. The sequence goes on along the minus strand of CAYVST010000040.1, from coordinate 6,153 downwards.
AACCTTGTTGGTTTTTATGAAAACGATGTGTTTTCTTTGCGATTGGCCGCCAACTGGCGTGATGAGTTTTTGTTTTCAGAAAACCAACTACGTGCGCCTAACGAACCTGTTTTCTTTGAAAGTTATACTCAATGGGACTTTAGCTCTTCTTATGTCTTAACGGAAAACCTTTCGCTTAACTTCGAAGTGCTTAACATTACGGGAGAAGGGCAGCGACAGCGCGGTCGCTATGCTGATCAGTTCCTGTATGAAAACATTCAAGAGCCGCGTTATGCACTTGGGTTAAGAGGAAAATTCTAATCAATGCCTAGTGTTTAAAAGCAGCGCATAGCGCTGCTTTTTTATGGGCGTTTTGAAGTTTCTTGCGTAACAGGCGTTATTTTTAGCGCAACGGACGCTAGTTGTGATGAAAAATGAGGTATTGTGTCTGCAGGTAGTTTTACGTGCATATCTACACAGTGTGAATAATTGCACTGTGCAATGTCGCCTGAAGCTTGTTCTACTAAGTGACGAACAAATTGTTCATGCTTAAAATCAACCTCTACAATCACATCTTCTAAGCTCACTTCTTGGCGTATCTCTAATTCGTCAATAGCTTGCTGAGCAGCGGCTGAATAAGCTCTTACTAATCCGCCTGCGCCAAGCTTAATGCCACCAAAGTAACGTGTAACAATAATCATAATGTCGCCGATGTCTTTATGTTGCAGCACATTAAGAATAGGTTTTCCCGCGGTACCGCTAGGTTCTCCGTCATCGGCCATCGCTGCGCTAGTGGGCATACTGGGGTTGCCAAATACGTAAGCCCAACAATGATGGCGAGCGTCAGGGTATTGTTGTTTAACGCCCTCTAACAGCAACATGGCGCTTTCACGCGAATTGGCAAAAGCAGCAAATGCGATAAATTTACTTTTCTTGATTTCGTACAGGGTTTCAACCTGATTGGCGGGTACGGGATAGCTCATTGAAAAAGTATAACAAATTTCAACGAGCACCCAAATGCCAATCAACTTAGCGTAACGCGCTGATATCTTGCCCTATTGGCCGTGCATTGATTATTTGAGGATCCCCGTTACCGTTTGAGAAACATTTTGTGCGCCTTTTTGAATTTCATCAATTATGCTTTGTACTTGGCTGATTTGTTCACTGTTTTGGTCGACACTATCTTTCACCATTGCCATTTTCTTCGTTGATTGGTCGGCAAGTTTTCGATTTTCTGCCACCACGCTCTCTATTTCTACGGTTGAATTACTTGTACGCTGAGCCAGTTGTCTTACTTCATCTGCTACAACAGCAAAACCTCGGCCCTGATCGCCCGCGCGAGCAGCCTCAATAGCAGCGTTAAGCGCAAGAAGGTTTGTTTGATCCGCGATACCGCTAATCGTGGTAACTATGGTTTCAATTTTCATAGACTGTTCACTGAGGTCCATCATAAGCTGGTTGGTCTCTGATACTTCAACCAGTGCTTTTTCAAAGGTCTCAACACTTCGTTTTAGTGAACTTGAACCATCTGCCGCAATTTGTGATGTTTCTTCTGCGGTAGAAACAGCAAGTTCAGCAGCCTGAGCAATCGCATTTTTTTCATTTACCCTGTCAGTTATGTTTGACGCAAACTTTATGACTTTGACGACCTTACCCGAAGCATTTACAACGGGATTGTACGTCGCTTCTAGCCACACAGTGTTGCCTTGCGCGTCACGACGCTCGAACTGCCCCGAAAAAAACTGGCCGTGAGATAGCGATTCCCAAAAATTGGGGTGCTGCTGATAAAACTTCTCTTCGCAGAACATCGAGTGGTGTTTACCCGTTATTTCGTTAAGGCTGTAACCCATAGTCGAGGTAAAATTTGTATTTGCGGTGACAATCGTGCCATCGGGCGTAAATTCAATCACCGCCATCGATTTATCAAGGGCAACCGATATCGCTTTTCCCTCAAAACAGCTATTTTGTTGTTCGGTAACGTCGTTATATATCGCATGTATTTCCATACCTTTTGACGTCTCTACGGATACATAACTGGCACCAAACCATTTTGTTTCGCCGTTTGACGATTTTCTCGCTACGGTGCCGCTATAACCACTGCCGGTGAGGAGTGTTTTCCAAAAGTGCTTGTACTCATTTTCTGGCTCTGCGCCTTCGACACGCATTGCAGCATGAGAAAAAGAGGGCGTTGTCGATTGTGCATACCCCAATAGACTGAGCAGCTGCGCCGAGGCATAAACGCATTTCCCCTCTGCGGTATAAACCGCATAGGCAGTATTGTATTTAAATGCATCTAACATTTTTATTAGACTGCTTTGCTCTTCCTTGATGGCCGTTAAATCGTTGTTGTACTTTGCACTTGTTACGAACATTCACTTTCCTCAATGGATTCACTTACTTGTTACTTAGTATAGAAGTGTTTCAGTAAATGTAGACATGTCTCTCGCTGCGCCATATGTTTTAATGTTTGCACGTAACGAACGTGATAGGGATTGAGTTTACCTTCACGCTCTAAAAAATTACTCTTACGCTTAAAGAAATAAATATATGGCCCCTGAACGCTACATACCTTTTAGAAAACAAGATGTAATTAAGCTTTGTGAGACGTTGTTACTTGATGCTCACACAATGGACAAGCATCATTTCAGCCACTTTTCGACGCTGCTTGTAAGCCGTATTCATTATGAGTACCACACTAAGCTTGAGCATCTTAAGGACAACTATGCTTTGTTTGACCCCAATCGCGATACGCGAGTGCTTGGTGAGGTAACACCTGTAGCCCTACATGAGGGGAAAATGGCATTTTCCCATGCCTTTACTGAACTGCTGAATGCGGCAAATTTTGAAAAGGTCACTGATGACGATTTGAAAGAAGCGCTCAATGAAGAATCACTGTTTAAAGTGCGATTAGAAGTTCAGTTCGAAGATTTCGAAGATGTTGTGTTTTATCGACGCGGTGAGTCGACTAAAACTGAAATAATTCGAGAGTGGTGGGGGTTAAGAAAAAGAGAGATCACATTTACGCACTATGAGCGAGTGGCCGTCTATATCACATTTAAAGGCGAAGACTACTTTAACCAAGCTAACCGTAAATCCCTCACATTTACGCCAGGTTCAACCATTGTGAAGCTGTTTCAGAATGTTCCAAAAGCAGATTTAGAAATGCTCTTTCCTAATAGCGAGGTACGCATGAGGCCATTGGACAAGCTCATTATTGGCGCATCAGCTGCAGTGGGTGGAACAGTGGTATTGGTAACTAAACTCGGCGCCTCGCTGCTGTTAATGGGGTCGGTTCTGGCGTTTTGGTTAGGCCTAAAAGACGAAGAGGTTACCCTTACGACCCAAAGTTTAATGACATTTGGTATTGGAATGGGGGTTTTTGGCAGCTTTATATTTAAAGAGTGGACAAAATTCAAAAATAGAAAAATTCGTTTTATGAAAGCCTTGTCCGACAATCTCTATTTTAAGAATCTCGACAATAACTCTGGAGTGTTTCACACACTTATTGATGCCGCAGAGGAAGAAGATTGCAAGGAAGCGCTATTGGCCTATACCTTCTTGCTCAAGTACGGTAGCTGCGGCATTACAGCCCAAAAGTTGGATGAAAAAATAGAATGTTGGTTTAAGGAGCAACACCAGTGTGAACTCGACTTTGATGTTTCCGACGCCCTCGATAAGCTTGTACGCATGAAAATAGTTACGCAATCGGAGGGAAAATACAGTGCACGTTCATTACAAGAAGCCAGTAAAGAACTAGATGATTATTGGGACAATATTTATCAGTGTGAGTGATGTTTGTTAACGCAATTCACTAGGGAATAAACAGTGTGGTCAAAAATACTAAATTTTGGCTAGTATGGTTTTTTGATGGTTTTAATTACAGCTGATTTTCGAAAGGTTTTTCTGTGGGTTTTTTTTAAGTCTTTGTAATTTAATTGAAAATTAAAGTTGGCCTAGACATTGAAAAAGACAGAGTAAGTTTGACGATTTACACAACACATTATTCGCCAAACATAATTAACTGTCATCCCATAAGGAAATCGTGCTATGAAAATGCTTACTAAATCAATCGCTGCTGTTGCAATGGCTACAATGTTCACTGGTGCCGCTATGGCTTCTACTCAATTCGAGGCAGCAGACGATGCTACTAGCTCAAGTATCTGTGTTGCTGTGGCGAAAGGTAATAAAATTAAACTCCACGACAAAATTAAGCAGTCTTTTGTTGATAAAAAGTTTGTTGCAGAAAAGCTAACCTGCAACGGCATGCCTGTTAGCGAGTTTGTCGACCTTTACGGCTCAAACGGCGAGGCTATTAAGAGATATTTAAATATTGAAAGCCCGTCTATTGCTAACGTTTCATACGTTAAATAAATTGATGCACTGTAACCTTGCCCACTCATCGCCGAACAACGAGAGTGGGCAACGGCGTTTGCTCGTTTAACACATATCATTTTTCTCATTGCTTAACTTGTCCTTTCCTAATTTCAGCTAACTTCGCTTTATTGTATTGGGTCGTTGTCACGCCAGTTGAAAATCTCTATAGTTCATAAAGACAAGGCATTAACCGTCTTGATGCGCTAATTCTCTACACTACATCCCTGGTTTCTCTGCTACATGAAAATACTGCACACCTCAGATTGGCACCTTGGCCAAAGCTTTTTTACCAAAAGCCGAAAGAACGAACACGCTGCCTTTTTAAAATGGCTTCTTAATGAAGTTGAAATACACAGTGTTGATGCGCTTATTGTAGCAGGCGATGTGTTTGATACGGGCACACCGCCAAGTTATGCCCGCGAGCTATATCATGAATTTATCGGTGCGCTGCAAACAAAGAAATGTACGCTGATTGTACTGGGCGGAAATCACGACTCTGTATCTGTACTTAACGAAAGTAAAGCGTTGCTGAAATACTTAAATAGCCATGTTATCGCCAGTACCTTTGGCGATGCTGACGACCAGGTTTTTACATTAGAAGATAGTCAGGGTAATTGCGGCGCTATCTTGTGCGCGGTGCCGTTTATTCGCCCTCGTGATGTCATTGTAAGTAGCGCAGGGCAAGATGCCGTTGAAAAACGCCAAGCGCTGGGGGATGCCATAAAACAGCATTACGCTACGTTGTTCCAAAAGGCCGTGTCGCTGTGTGAAGCGAGTTCAAGCGCTAGTGATAAGACGCCCCCCATCATAGCCACGGGGCATTTGACAGCACTTGGCGTAAGCCAGTCAGAAAGTGTTCGCGATATTTATATAGGCACATTAGAAGGTTTTGATGCATCAGGCTTTCCGCCGGCAGATTACATTGCGTTAGGTCATATTCATCGACCACAGAAAGTGGCTGGGAAGCCACACGTTCGTTACTCTGGCTCGCCAATTCCCCTCAGTTTTGATGAGCTTAATACGCAAAAACAAGTTGTGCTGGTGGATTTTGCTGGTGATGAAAATGGCCCCGAGATAACCACAATATCGGTGCCTCGTTTTCAGGCAATGCAGGTTATAAAGGGCGACCTTGCCACCATAGAGCAAAAAATTACTACGTCTGACGACATTGCTAATGCTACTGAAGCGCAGCCAGTATGGCTGTGTATTGAAGTTGAAACGCAAGACTACCTGACGGACTTACAGCAACGCATTCAGCACATGCTAGACGGAAAGCATGCAGAAATTTTGCAGCTTAAGAGGGTGAGAAAACAGCAAGTAAAGCGCTTATCTGAAAAGCAGAATGTGCAGCTAAGTGAGCTGTCAGTCACTGAGGTGTTCGAAGCGCGACTTGAGCTTGAGAATTTTGACGACTCGCCTGAGCGTATGTCGCGAATATCCAACTTATTTGCTGACGCTGTTGAGTTGGTCAACACCAATCAAGAAGACCTTGATGGTCAGCAAGGCGTTCAAAACAGTATTCAAGATGGTGGCAAAAAGAGCGTTCAAACTAGTTTGCCTAGTGATACGCCAAAAGCATCGTTACACGACGCGCCGAAAGACATGCCCAAAGAGGCCCTCGCAAAAGAAATAAAACACCCTGAAGACAAAACGCAAGAAGATACAACGCAAGAAGATACACCGCCAGAGGATACAGTGAGCATACAGCAAACCTCGCTGCTCTTTGATGAGCCGGAGGATAAAGTATGAGGATCCTCAATTTACGTCTTAAAAACCTAAACGCCCTTAAAGGCGAGTGGA
>CAYVST010000039.1:0-32262 GCA_964454185.1 uncultured Alteromonas sp. | reverse complement strand
CTCGCGGTGAACCGGTTTTGCTCAAGATCAAAATGGTTAAACTTGATAAGATGAAACCCGGGACGATTTCATACATCCATTGACCTAGTCGTTGCCCTTGGATTTCAAGAGGGAGATAAATCCACAGAAGGACGGTAACGGCTCCAACAATCATACCGCCAAGCGCCGCACGTCTTGTCATTTCGCGCTTGAATAAACTGAACAACACCAGCGGGCCGAATGCCGCACCAAAGCCTGCCCATGCATTACTAACAAGGGTCAAAATGCTGCTGTCTCTGTCATACGCAAGAAAAATAGCCACAAGCGCAACGGCGACTACGCTTATTCTCCCCGCGACGACAAGTTCCTTGTCACTGGCGTCACGACGAAAAAATGCTTGGTAAAAGTCACTGGTTAATGAACTTGATGTAACCAAAAGCTGTGATGAGATGGTACTCATGATAGCCGCTAAGATTGCTGCTAACAAAAAGCCGCCAATAAGCGGGTGGAATAATATCTGTGATAGGTAGATGAACACTGTTTCAGGGTCTATCTCGTTGCCGTTACCGCTTACATATGCCAATCCAAATAGCCCTGTCATTAGCGCGCCAATGATAGACACAATCATCCAGCTCATGCCGATGTTCCGTGCTGTAGGAATATCGTCAACTGAGCGTATAGCCATAAAACGCACGATAATATGAGGCTGACCAAAATAGCCTAACCCCCAGGACATAAGCGATACAATACCAATGACGGTCAGAGTTTTACTGGTTGAAGCATCCATGAAGGCATTGAACAAAGCGGGGTTAATTGAATTCAATGCGTCTATCGAAGCGCCAATACCGCCTAATTCAGTAATGACGACCGCTGGTACCATGACAAGAGACACAAACATAATACAGCCCTGGACAAAGTCAGTCATACTTACCGCCATGAAGCCACCGACGAGGGTATAAGCAACAACGACGCCCGCCGTCACATAAAGCCCCACTTCGTAAGACAAACCAAATGATGTTTCAAAGAGTTTGCCGCCAGCCACAACGCCTGAGGATGTGTACAGCGTGAAGAATACTACAATGACCACTGACGCGATTACACGTAGCAAGCGAGAGTTATCAGCGAAGCGGTTTTCGAAATAATCGGGTAGGGTAATTGAGTTGTTTGCGACTTCTGTGTAGACACGAAGGCGAGGGGCAACAAGCATGTAGTTAGCGAGTGCACCCAGTGTCAGGCCAACAGCAATCCAGCCCGCAGAAAGGCCTGAGACATACATGGCGCCGGGTAAGCCCATCAGCATCCAGCCACTCATATCAGACGCGCCTGCCGATAAGGCTGTCACTGCGGGGCCCAATTGACGGCCACCTAGCATATAACCTTCAACGTTGGTGTCGGTTTGTCGATAGGCGAACAATCCTATCCCCAACATTACAACAAAATACAATCCCAACGAAATTATCGTGCCAGTAGCCATACAGTTTCCCTATGTTTTTCTTTTATGCTAACACCTATGCCACATACTCTCTATGGCGCCGGGTGGCCTTGCACATTTTCTGTACGAACATGTGTAAAAAAAGTTTGGCAAATGTACAGTTTACACATACAAAAAGGCGAGAAAGTTGTTAGCTCATGGACATGGAATAGGTCGCTATGTGTGCACTGCTTCGCTGTTTGGCAGGGTCTAATAATGCATCACAGTGCCTAATGACAATGTCTAGGTTGGTTTCATCGTGTTGAATGCCGCTTTGTGCTAATTGCTGTGTAATGTCATTATTAGACAGCAACGAGGAGTAATTCCAATCGTATATTACTAAATGCAATAGATTGGCATATTCGTTAATTCTTGCTACAAAAAAAATCGGCCACGGGGGCCGATTGAAGAGGAAGTGCGTGAACAATGCACTTTACAGACAAGTTGTTAATAAAACACTGCACTCACTTTGTGAGCGGTTGTTAAATGCCACCTTAGGCTGAAAATTGAATGCGTTTCGCTACTTCTGCTTTCATTTCCGTAAGGTCAGCACCCTTATCGCCCACTATCATGATATTTGCACGGTCTAGTTTAATACTTTCACCATGATATTGTTTGTCAGCGAACTCTTGTGGAACACTAATGTCGCCTCGTTTGGGAACAACAAACACTGACATTTTACCCTGCGGCGTATCAACAATAAGGTGTAGGCTTCTTACCGTACTCAAATGGCAATAGTTCGCTACTTCAACGCCGTCTAGCATTTCGTTGAAGCTAGCGCCAAAACTCGCAAGCTTGGCATTAACCATATTTAAGTCAACTGGCAATAGAGAGTGGGCATGCTCCATTTCTGCATACTGCATATGGGCTAATGCTTGACCACCAATACTCAATGGCTGGTGATACCACATTGTTAAGCCAATCCCTACAGTAAACGCTACTGATGCTGCCATTGCCAAGTACCAACGGCTTCTGCGTTTGTAGCGCGTAAATTCATCAGCCGATTGTTGCCAAATCAGTTTACTTGCTAAATCCTCAGGCACATCAATTTTTAGCGCTTGTTTCAATTGTTTATCTAGCTGCTTTTGCTCATTCCAGAAACTGCGTTTGCCTTCATCTGCTTTTGCCGCTTCTACAACATCACTGTCAGTCGTTTCTGGATCAGCGTAAATGCGACGCCTAAACTCTAACTCATCCATTTACACGACCTCTCTGTTCATTTTGTTTCTCTAAAGCCTCTTTCAACTGGTTTCTCGCTCTAAACAAGCGTGTCATCACCGTATTTTTGTTCAGTCCTAATTGGTTAGCTATCTCTTCACCACTAAACCCAAAAATTAACTGCAGTATGAGAGGCTCTCTATACTCGACGCTGAGCCCACCCAGTAAGCGTTGTAATTCACGATCTTTGATATCGCCGTCAGCTTGTTGCGTATCGTCATGAATACTTACATCGTCAATGTCCACTGTATCAAACTGTTTTCTCTCGAATCGACGCGCGTTCTCGCGACGCAAAATCGTGATTAACCAAGATTTTGCCGCCTTTTCGTCGTTTAGGGCGTCAAGTGAACGCCAAGCACGTAAAAAGGTTTCCTGTACGATATCTTCGGCTATGCTCTGGTCTTTAACAAGCCAGTATGCATAACGATAAATATCGGCGTGGAACGCCTTTACTAATGCTTCGTATCTTTGATGTTTTGCTTTCATACCCGATAAGACCTGAGCACTTTCGGTTTTATTTCGTGAAAACATAAAAAAATCCAAAAAACTCTTCTTTTCTCACTATGACATAAAAAACGCGCCTTTTCGTCATCCGAAAGGCGCGTTTTGAAAAAGAATGCTCCAAGCAATAGCAATAACTAAACGTTTTTTTGCTTTTCAATCCAGTTATTTATGTTTTCTTCCAAGATAGAAAGCGGCACTGGACCATATTTGAGAATTTCATCATGGAAGCCTTTCCAATCAAATTTATCGTTCAGTTCTGTCATAGCCCTCTCGCGCAGTTCCATTATTTTCAGCTTACCAATCATATACGCTGTCGCCTGACCAGGCATGGCAATATAGCGTTCAATGGCCTTTTGTGCGTCGTATTGAGGGTTTGGTGTATTCTCTACCAAGTAATCAACTGCTTGCTCTCGCGTCCATTTTTGACTGTGAATGCCGGTATCGACTACCAGGCGACAAGCTCGCCATAGTTCCATTGCTAGGCGACCAAAGTCAGAGTACGGGTCTTGATAAAAACCCATATTTTTAGCGAGTTCTTCAGTGTACAGCCCCCAACCTTCGGTGTAGGCAGTAAAGCTCAGAAATTTTTGGAACTGTGGGACGCCATTTAATTCTTGCGCAATCGTGCGCTGCATGTGATGTCCTGGAATACCTTCGTGATACGCGAGTGCCTCTAGCTGGTAGGTCGGCATCGCTTTCATATCGAAAAGGTTAGCGTAATAGATACCGGGACGGCTTCCATCTTGCGCAGGGCTTTGATAAAACGCTTTACCCGCAGACTGTTCTCTAAATGCTTCAACACGCTTCACTATCATAGGTGCCTCAGGCAATATTCCGAAGTAATCGGGTATGGCTTCGCGCATTGCATCAATTGCATTTTTGGCATCGTCTAGGTACTTCTGACGCCCTTCATCAGTCGAGGGAAGATAAAATTGCTCATCTTCACGCATGAAAACAAAGAATTCTTGAAGGGTACCTTCAAAGCCTACTTTTTCCATGATAGCGCGCATCGCGCTGTGAATGCGCTCAACATTGTCTAAACCAATCTGGTGTACTTCGGCGGCACTAAGGTCAGTGGTCGTGAACCAATTCAGCCGATTCTGATACCATTTGTCACCCTCAGGCAAGCGCCAAACACCATCTCCCTCTGGTGTAATATCTCGTTGATGACTAAGTTCAGCAATCAAGGCTTCATACGCAGGCATAACGGCGTTTATCAGCGCCGCTCTGGCATCAGCTAATAACGTTGCCTTTTGTGTATCGTCTACATCCAAATTCGCGATTTTGTTTTGGATATCCCCCCAGATTGTCGAAGGCAAGTCGCTCGAGTCGAAAGGCGCACCGCTGATAACATTTCTCGAAGCGTCAATCATCTGATCATATGCCCATGCGGGTGGGAAAACCCCAAGCTTTTCACGATTCTTCATTTGCTCTATAACTTGCGCAAAATACGTGCTGACGTTATTTAACCTGCCAATATAGGCTTGGGCGTCTTCTACACTGGTAACTCGATGAATGTTAATGAGGAAACTGGGAACTTGCGTATGTGCAGCGCGAAACTGATGAACGATGTATCTGTGATGGCGAAACTTATCGTTGGCCAGGTCGCGTTCAATGCCCAATTTATATAAACGCAAACTCAGGTTTTCTTGTTCGCTGAGTTTTGATGTGTCGAAACCATTCAGTGTTTCTAAGCGACGTTTGGCGATGGCGACATTTTCATTAGCTGCGTTGTCACTAATATCATCCCATTTGTCGTAGTCCCATTTTTTGCCAAGATAACTTTGAAACAATGGGGAGCGCTTAAGATCTTCTTCAAATGCACGCTCAAAAAAAGTGTTTAACCTTTTTGATTCGGACTGCTCAACTTGTTGTACAGCAGCGATTTCATTCGCATCTTGTTGAGCATTATTACTTGGTGGGGAGCAGGCAGATAAAACGCCTATCGCTAAAGCGATAGGCGAAAGTGTCAAAAGTGCTTTCTTCATTGGATTTTCTCTGTATTTTTACTGCGTTCTTTACGTCAGAAATAAACCCTGTACCGGCGCAGTTTGATATCAAAAAACTAAAGTCCGATGTATAACGAAGCTAAACACTTAAAAGCAAGTTCCTTGCGTTTTATGACGTAGGATACAAGTCAGATAACGTATTTTTCTTACTTTCTTTGTTGTTCAGCCAATTAGAACGCGTTTGTTTTATTGCATCTATCAGCAGGTTGATATGCTGCTTGAGCGAATCGTCGTTATTGGCTTGTTGCGAGGCTGAGAACCTTAAACGATGTAACTGTTCAATCGGAACCTTTATTCCTTTTGATTCAGGAATATCACCAGGCATAGCGCGTTGACTTCTATCTCCGTTAAGCAAAGACAGCCATTTCTGAAGGGCATTGTCGAGCGCTTTTAGGTTGTGTTGCTTAGCAACAGCTAAAAGGTGCTCGTACGCTTGTTGTTCACTCAAGTTGTTGCTCTGGGTGTCAGAATACGCTGCATTTGGAAGCGCACCACTCGCTAACAACCGCTTTAGCTTTTTATGAGTAACATACCAACCAAGCAACGTCACTAGCCAACACACGCTGATAAATGCCGTTATACCAATAAACAGCGGGCTTCGGAGAATTGAGCTGTCTTGTATTTGTGGACCCAATTCAGCCTCGGATTGAGATGCTGTCGATGTTGTTTCAGCGCCTTGGCTGTTTTCACTGGACGTTTGATTATTGTCGCTCGCAGGCAGTTGCGTATTCGCTGTGTTATTAAGTGCATCTTGCGCCGAGCCAGCATCTGTATTTGCATTGTTTGCGTTACTAGCCGCTTGGACTGTTATGGTGCGAGCAGGAATAGTGGCGTATTCGGTTTTTTCTGTCAGCGTGTTAAACCACGGAATAGTAATTTCGGGCAAAACGAATGCGCCGCTTTCAGTAGGAATAATGGCCAACGAAGTCTGGCGTTGTGAAATAAGGTTCTGATTACGCTCAACCGTGGTCGTGTTCGATTGATCAGGGTAAAGCTTAAAATTGGGCGGATAGAATTCAGGAATGTCAGGAAGTTGTTCCTCTACAACGCCTAGTGCGGTTAACGTTACTATGCGTGTTACAGGCTCTCCAGCAACAAATACATCGCCTTGTGGCCACTCTTCGTCAACCCTAACCATTTCAGAAGGGAGCCACGGATAGTTGATATCCGATGGAATAGGCTTGATATTGACGGTAATGTCTGGGCCAACGCGATTTATCTGCTGTGTCCTGTTAAAGAAGCCGAAACGTTGGTTGGTATTCGCAGCCATGACTTCACCGGTAAAAATAGGGCCGCGAAGGATAAATTCACCCGATGACTGAGGTACAACCGCAAATTGTCTCTCTATGATTTGATAGCGTCGGCCGTTCACAATATCAGTGTATTGCTTATCTTCGCCTAACTGCGTAATTTCAGCGTTTTGCATTTCAGGTGCTTGCAGGCTTCCGCGCTCTATGTTGCTGGAAAGAAAAAGTTTTACGGTATATAAAAGCTGCTGATTTAAATAGGCTTCTTTGGTATCGATATCCGTAGTGACAAAGTAATCTCTAGCCACATTGCTTTGCTCTTGTACAGGGATAACCTGCACGTTGATGGGCTGTGTGCGCTTGCCCTCTATTGTCAGGGCTGGAATTGTGAATGTCCCTTCCTTTCGTGGAAAAAGTGTTGTCGTCCATACAGTTGTCCGTTTTGTATCAAAATTGACAATAGACGTTTGGCTGCTTACTGATGTTCTACCGACGACAAAGTCTTTGAGTAGAGGGGAGCTGTCAAAAGCATCTCGCTCAACACTTCCGTCTGCCGTCACGGTGAGTCTAATGGCTTCATCTAGCATTACAGGGTTTCGGTCAATAGTGGCTTCAACAGCGTTGACATCTGCATATGCCCATTGACCTGTTAAAGCCAAAAATAAAATAAATACTGTAGATAGAGATAATGCTTTCATCTACCAATCACTCCGATTTGATGGCATGCGCTGTCGTTGACGTTTTTGTGCTTCTAGCTGCATTTTACGTTTAAGCAAAAATGCGGGGTCGTCTGGCACTCGGCGCATTAGACTTTCCATTCGTTGTTGTGCTTCTTTTTCCGCATAGGTCAGTTCACCTGCCTGACCCTGCATGGCCTGCTGTTGCATATCTTGATTCTGCTCGCCATTCTCGCTTGTGGGTGTTTGTCCATCGTCTTTGGTGTCAGCATCACCGTCGTTTTCACTTTGTGCTTCCTCAGCGCTTTGTTCTTCGCTGTTTTGCTCATTATCGCTAGAGGAGTCTTGTGGTGAGTTTTGTTCACTAGGGTCGTTTTGTTGTTCACCATTTGACTCATTTTGCTCACCTTCATTTTGATTTTCAGGTTGCCCTTGCGAATCATTGTCTTGATTTTGGTTCTGGCCGTTTTGGTTGTCGGAATCCCCACTATCATCACCACTATTTTGTTGGTTTTGATCACCAGACTGCTGGTTTTGTTGGTCTTGCTGTTGCTGCTGTTGCTCTAGCAACGATTCCAGTAATGCTTTATTCTCTATCGCGTCTTCCATGTCAGGTGATAGCGTGAGCGCACTATCATACTTCTCTATGGCCTCTTCAAATCTTCCCAATTTAGCTAACGCGTTTCCTTGATTGTACAAACTCGTTGCATCATCACCGGCTTCAAATGTGCTCAATGCACTCTCATAGTCGCCTGATTTATACATTGACGACGCTTTCCATGAGGCATCGCTAAACTCTGTTGCTGCTTTGTCGAAGCGTGCATTTTCATAGTGGGAGTAGCCTTCTTGATCGTTATTTAAAAAGGGCTTTTTCCACCATGGTAGAGAGGGGGGGGTATCGGTAGCTTGGTCAATTACTTGGTCAGTTTTTACTTGCTCTTGCGCGTGCGCAGTTGGCGTCGTTAGCGGTGCTAACACGCCAACTAAAAACACAAAAAGAAGGCCTCTTCTAAAAGCAATTGATGCAAAAGGAACAATGAGGAGTAAAAGGAATGGGCCTATTTCTTTCCACTGATCACCTTGATTGCCGGTTTCTTCGTTTTCGTCACTTGCAGCATTTTGTTCCTCAAGCGACAGCGATGCTAGTGCATCAATATCTTTGTCATTTGAAGTAAAGGTCTCAAATGTTCCACCGCTTGCTCTGACTACACCTCGTACAGCGCTATTGTTGAGTTTCGGTATAACAATACTGCCTGAACTGTCCTTTAGTAGTTCACCACTCACTTGACGAATCGGCGCACCTTGTGACGTGCCAATAGTTAGCGCGTTTACCGTAAAAGGAATGCTGGACACGTATTCTTGCAGTTCTTTTTGTTGTGCAAAATCGATTCCGTCTGTTATCCAGTAGATCATACCGCTGTTATAGCCCGCATTGATCAGTAAGCTCGCCGCGCTTTCAATTCCCAATAGTGGGTCGCTACCTGGCACGGGCATAATTTCTGGCGATAAGCTTGGCAACAATGCCGTAATGTTTGCCGCGTCTTCAGTGAGCGGACTTATTACAAAGGCGTCACCGGCATAGGCCACCAGGCCCATTTCACCTTCACCAATTGCGTTGACAAGGTCTATGGCTTTGTACTTAGCGCGAGTTAATCGGTCTGGCGTCATATCCGTTGCACGCATCGATAGTGACATATCCAATACGATGACATGTCCCATTTTTAGTTGATATACGGGTTGTGGTAGTCGTTCAAATGTTGGCCCTGCAAGGGCAATAACACTGAGCAGCCAAACTAAACTGAGCGCCCAAAGAGGAGGGCGCTTGCCTTTTTTAGCCTTGCCAATAATCATGTGCTGGTATAAGTGAGAGGGGATGACAGACTGCCAACCAGACTGTTTTATGCTCGAGCGTCTAAGCCAAAACCATAAGATGGCCAATGGAATCAGCGCTGAAAACCACCCGGGGCGTAAAAAGTGAAACTCACTTAACTGAGATAAGGAAGGAAAATCTAAAAATTCCATTATCGAATAACCTCATCAGTCGAGATGGTGTTGCTATCTAGTGGGCCTCGCGGTTTAAGGGCACGATAGGTTCTCGCCACTAAAATGCTGAATGCCCAGAGTACTGAGAGGCTCAACGCAATGGCCAGAGGCACATAGAACAATGCGCTTAGAGGACGCATTTTCCTCGTCTCACCTTCTATTGGCTCAAGTTGGTCTAGCTGTTGGTAAATGGCATCTAGTTCCTGTGCATTGCGTGCTCTAAAGTATTGTCCACCCGTTGACGTTGCGATATCAGTTAACATGTCTTCATCAAGCTCTTGAGAAGGGTTTACCTGTCTACTGCCGAAAAAACTCTGGATAAGCATTTTATCGGCGCCAACACCAATGGTGTAAACCTTTATTCCTTTATTGATAGCGAGCTCTTTTGCTTGTTCGGGTGTGATGTTTCCTGCCGTATTTTGCCCGTCGGTAAGTAAAATGAGCACATTATTTGAGTCATCTCTTTCGTCAAAACGCTTTACAGCAAGGCCTATAGCATCGCCAATGGCCGTTTGTTCTCCAACGAGCCCGATCACAGCCTCGCTTAGCAACGTAGCAACGGTATCTCTATCGTAAGTCAAAGGTGCCTGAACATACGCGGTATCAGCGAACAATATAAGGCCAAGGCGGTCACCAACTCGTCGCTGAATAAAGTCATAAACCACAGACTTTGTCATTGTGAGGCGGTTAACTTGCCTTCCATTCAATTGCATATCATCAATTTTCATACTGCCTGAAAGGTCAACGGCGAGCATCATCTCACGGCCTTCATTTGGAATGGCAATAGGCTCTCCAAGCCATTGTGGTCGTGCCGCTGCGGTAACTAAAAGCAACCAAATAAGAGTACTTACTATCACGGGAAGTTTTTTACTTGATACGCTGGTTTCAGCCGCAGTCTCTCCTGGCCTCAAGCTTGGAACCTTAAGTGACGCAAGCGGTGTTTGCGAGGCCTTAGGCGATAGATATCTAACGATTAAAGGCAGAGGAAGTGCAAAAAATGCCCACCACCATGAAAATTCAAGCATGGTTGGTCTCCTCTTGTATCGTGTTTGTTGTACTTACTCTGGTGAAGTTGGCGTGTGAGATCCAACGTGTCACAGCAAGGTGGCATGCAGTGAAATCTTGCTGTGACACGTTGCGCTGATATGTGTTTTGCGCCAGTAACTCAAACCCTTTTGCTATGTCAGCTTTTCCTTTCGTTATGTGAGAGAGAAGAAAGGCGTGCCATGCGTTACCGTGAAGCCCTGCGATGTTTTCATTAATACAGTACGTTAGCGCGGTACGCTTTAATAAAGCATTAAGTGCAATTGGCCAATTTTCCTGCGATGTATCGATGGTTTTCAACAATGCTAATGCTTGTTTGCGCGGTCTATTGAAGCGTATTTTGGCCACGGTCCACCTTACCAAAAGTGCAAACGAGACAAGCGCGACAATTAGAAGTACCCACCAACCCCAATCAAGCGGCCAGATATCCACATTATCTGGCACGTGAATGTCTCGCAACTGCGCGAGTGGGTCATCAACTGGGTCGACTTGTAACGGTGTATAGGGTTGATTACCACCTTGCTGAAGGGTGTCAATCGGTGTCTGTCCTTGCGACTGCATTACAACTGCTCCCTTTGCATACTTTGGAGCTGTTCATCAAGCGGAACTCCTGCAGATACGGCGTATCGAGAGATATTATTCACCTTTAATGCCTCGTTGATATAACGATTTTCATCTTGCCGCCACTGTTGGTAAAGGGCGTGCTCTTTCGCATCGCCCAAAACCCACCGCTGTTGATTTACGCCGTCAGATACACTCACTGCCTGGGTCGAGGATATAGTAGGTAGCGCGTGCTCAATGGGGTCGTTTATCACCAATGCTCTCACTTCACAATGGCGGGTAAGGTGATTTAGGTGGCCAATTGCCTGCGCACTAAGATGTTGAAAATCGGAAATCAAATATACCAAGCTACCTGGTCTTGCAAGGCGTCTCGCCCGCGCGCACGCATCTGCAAACGCTTGTTTGTCCCGAGTGCTATTAGGTTGATGTATTTGACTTTGCTCATGCAAGGCCAATAACTCATGGCAAACACGCAGCACGGCTTTTTTTCGCGTGAGCGGCTTGATTTCTTTGTGTTCAGTGGCATTAAAAATAAGCGCACCAACCTTGTCACCTCTGGCAGCGGCTGACCAACTGATTAAAGAGGATACATGCGCTGCTTGCACGGCTTTGGTGAGCAGTTGAGTGCCAAACGCCATAGACGGCAAGTAATCACAGAACAAAAACACGGGGCGTTCACGTTCTTCACGATACACTTTTGTATGCGTCTTACCCGTACGAGCAGTTACACGCCAGTCAATGGCACGTATATCGTCACCAGGTTGGTAGTGACGAGCCTCGTCAAACTCCATACCTCGGCCTTTGTGCTTTGTTAAATAGCTTCCAGCCAGCCGAGCTTGGGGGGCACGTTTAGGTGTAAGGCTAAACAGTTTCGAGAGCTGCTGATAGCGCAGAAGCTCGCCTGTAGATAGATTCACCCCATTGCTCAGCAGCTTTTGAAGCTGTGCTTGAACATGTGTCATGATTTACGGTACTGCTACTGTGGCTACAATCTTATCTAAAACATCGTTAACGGTGACGCCTTCAGCTTCCGCTTGGTATGACAGAATAATTCGATGGCGCAATACGTTGTGTACCACAGCCTGAATATCGTCAGGCCCGACAAAGTCTCTGCCGCTCAACCAAGCGTGCGCGCGTGCGCATCGGTCTAGGCTAATTGTTGCTCGGGGACTTGTGCCCATCGCAATCCACTGTGCCAAACTAGCGTCAAATTTCTCAGGTTGTCTAGTGGCCACAATTAGCTGAACGAGATACTGTTCAAGCTCTGGAGCCATATGAAGCGATAACGCTTCTTTGCGAGACGCGAAAATGTCTTCTTGCGACAATGTAGGCGGTGTCACCGGAGGCTGCGACAGCGCTTCACCGCGAGTTAAACGCAAAATTTCAAGCTCTGTTTCGGCACCTGGGTAGTCAATGTCAACGTGCATCAGAAAACGGTCAAGTTGTGCTTCTGGCAGAGGGTAGGTGCCTTCTTGCTCTAATGGGTTTTGTGTAGCCATGACTAAAAATAGCGGAGGGAGCGGGTAGGTCTTGCTGCCCACTGTAATCTGTCTTTCTGCCATCGCTTCAAGAAGAGCAGACTGCACTTTTGCTGGGGCTCGGTTTATTTCATCGGCTAACACTAGGTTGTGAAATAATGGGCCTTTTTGAAATACAAATTCGCCTGTTTCTGGTCTGTAGATATCGGTTCCTGTCAAATCTGCTGGAAGTAGATCAGGCGTAAACTGAACGCGATGAAAATCGCCGTCAACGCCATTTGCTAAGGCGTTAATGGCACGTGTTTTAGCGAGACCCGGAGGACCTTCTACTAGTAGATGTCCATCGGCTAAAAGTGCGATTAGAAGGCTTTTAGTTAGTGCATGCTGACCAATAATTTGTTGGTCTAAATAGGCATGTAACTGTTGAAACTGCTCTGCTGCCATATTGCAAAATTCCGTTTGAGTTCTCGTTTTTAGGGAAGTGTCAGTGTAACGATGCTAATGCCTGAAAAATCTAACTATGGCGATTAGCATAGGAAAGCGCCGAATTGGACTTTCAAAAACGTCGCTCACAATGACACAAAACAGACTATGATTTCCATATAAGGTTCATTGTATCTTTCTTCAAGGCGTTAAAATACGATAAATATGCGACGTGTTGCAAAACCGAGTGCAAGCAATCTAAAAGAAATGCCATTCAAAATACACACAGGGCGACGCATTATTCACGGAATAAATGTTACATTTATCTTGATCTCCATCCTGCATAATTTGCTATTTTGTTCATTGTTTGTAAAAATCGGGTGTATCACAGGTCTGACCACTTATGTCGGGGTGATACCAATCTCGTATAGGTCATTAATTTAGGTGCATTATGGCAACAAAACAATCAGTTACTACCCGAGAGGGTGATCGCATCGCCATTGTCGCGGGGTTACGTACTCCGTTCGCAAAAATGGCGACTTATTTTCACGGCGTACCGGCTGTTGATTTAGGCAAAATGGTCGTTAACGAACTACTCGTTCGCCATGGTGTTCAAAAAGAGTGGGTTGATCAGGTTGTCTATGGCCAGGTTGTGCAAATGCCAGAAGCGCCAAATATCGCACGTGAAATCGTGTTGGGTACTGGCATGAATGTACACACCGATGCATACAGCGTCTCACGTGCTTGTGCAACGAGCTTCCAATCTGCCGTTAATATAGCTGAAAGCATGATGGCAGGTACTGTTCAAGTGGGCATTGCGGGTGGCGCTGACTCAACGTCTGTATCACCTATTGGTGTGTCTAAGAATCTAGCACGTGCGTTGGTTGACTTGCAGAAAACCAAAACGCTAGGTCAGAAGCTGAATATCTTCAAACGTTTGAAATTAAAGGACCTAGCACCTGTACCGCCAGCTGTGGCTGAGTATTCAACCGGTTTGTCAATGGGACAAACGGCCGAACAAATGGCAAAAACACACCAAATTTCTAGAGAAGAGCAAGATAAATTAGCTCACCGCTCTCACAGCCTTGCGGCAGAAAGCTGGGAAGCTGGCAAATTGGCCAGCGAAGTTATGACCGCCTATGCAGAACCATACAAGGGCGCACTTGAGCGCGACAACAATGTACGTTTCGATTCGAAACTTGAAGGTTATGCAAAACTCCGTCCTGTGTTTGATAAAAAATATGGCTCAGTGACTGCGGCTAACGCGACCCCGCTTACTGACGGTGCATCAGCGGTATTAATGATGACAGAAAGCCGAGCCAAGGAACTGGGATACACACCACTGGGCTACATCAAGAGCTACGCATTCTCGGCTATTGATGTATGGGAAGACATGCTTATGGGCCCTTCATACGCGACACCAATTGCACTTGACCGCGCAGGCATGACACTGAACGACTTAACGCTTATCGAAATGCACGAAGCATTTGCTGCGCAAACTCTGGCAAACGTTAAGATGTTTGCCAGCGACAAATTTGCGAAAGAAAAATTAGGCCGAAGCAAAGCGACTGGTGAAATTGATATGGACAAGTTCAACGTAATGGGAAGCTCAATTGCTTACGGTCACCCATTTGCGGCAACAGGTACACGTATGATTACGCAGATGTTGAATGAACTTAACCGCCGTGGTGGTGGTACAGGACTACTTACTGCGTGTGCAGCAGGTGGCCTTGGCGCCGCAATGATTGTGGAGACAGAATAAGATGAGTCAGGAACAAGACATGACAAACGACGCTCAACCGGCTTCAGGCGCTTTCACGCTTACTAAGCAAGACAACGGTGTTGCCATTCTTAGCATGGATGTACCTGGCGAGAGCATGAATACGCTCAAGGCTGAATTTGGTGATGAAATTACCGCCATGCTCGATGATATCGAGCGCGACAGCAGTATAAAGGGTGTTGTACTTACCAGCGGTAAGCCTAGCTCATTTGTAGCCGGTGCCGATATCAGTATGCTTGCCGCGTGCAAAACTGCGGAAGATGCCACTACTATTGCGGCTGGTGGCCAAGCTATTTTCGATAGAATCGAAAATATGAAAGCGACATTTGTTGCCGCTATACACGGGCCGGCACTAGGTGGCGGTTTAGAATTGGCATTGGCGTGTCATTATCGTGTATGTACCGATTCACCCAGTACGCAAGTGGGTTTACCAGAGGTTCAGTTAGGTTTACTTCCTGGAAGTGGTGGTACGCAGCGCCTTCCTCGTCTTATTGGTATCCAGCAAGCTATGAAAATGATGCTGACGGGATCACCGGCTCGCGCCAAACAGGCGAAAAAGTACGGTATCGTTGATGACGTAGTACCGCATAGCGTATTGCTGAAAGTGGCAGAGCAATTTGCACTCAAGCGCAAACCAGAGCGTGACGCACCGCAAAAAGGTGCGATGAATAAAATACTTGAGAACACGGGGCCTGGCCGCGGAATGTTGTTCAAGAAAGCGCGTGAAGCCACATTTGCAAAAACGAAAGGCAATTACCCTGCTCCTGGCTACATCATCGATGTAATAGAAGCTGGTATGAGTGATGGCATGAAAGCTGGCTTAAAAGCCGAAGCTGAAGCATTTGGTAAGCTAGTTATGACCCCTGAGTCATTCCAACTTCGCCAAATCTTCTTCGCCACAACAGAAATGAAAAAAGAAAATGGCGTTGAAGGCGTTAAGCCAGAGAAAATGAACAAAGTTGGTGTATTGGGTGGCGGCCTGATGGGCGGCGGTATTGCCTATGTAACATCAACGAAAGCTGGCGTACCGGTGCGGATCAAAGATGTTCGTGCAGAGGGCATCGCCAATGCCATGAAGTACAGCTATGACATCTTAAATAAGAAAGTTAAGAAACGCTTTATGCGTAACAGCGAAATGCAAAAGCAGCTTGCGCTGTTGACCGGAACGTTGGATTACAGTGGTTATCAAGATGCCGATATCGTTGTTGAAGCGGTGTTTGAAGATTTAGATCTTAAGCAAAAAATGGTTGCTGATATTGAAGCAAACTGTAAAGAAAGCACAATCTTCGCGTCAAACACATCGTCTATCCCTATTACGCAAATTGCTGCAAAAGCAGAACGACCTGAAAATGTGATCGGCCTTCACTATTTCTCACCAGTTGACAAAATGCCTCTGGCTGAAGTGATTGCACATGAGACCACCTCAGACCAAGTTATTTCTTCAACAGTGGAGTTTGCAAAGAAACAAGGCAAAACCCCTGTAGTCGTTAAAGACGGTGCAGGTTTCTATGTAAACCGTATTCTAGCTCCATACATGAATGAGGCCGCAAACCTTATCCTTGACGGTGAACCCATTGAGCATATTGATAAATCGCTCGTGAAATTTGGTTTCCCTGTTGGCCCAGTGAAGTTGCTAGATGAAGTGGGCATCGATGTGGGTACCAAGATCATTCCTTTCTTGGTTGAGGCATTCGGCGATCGTTTCACTGCACCAAGTGCTTTTGACAAAGTGTTGGCAGACGGGCGCAAGGGTAAGAAAAACCAAAAAGGTTTTTATTCTTACGAGGGCAAGAAACCTGGCAAAGAAGTGGATGAAAGTATTTACTCACTCCTCGGGTTGTCTCCATCGGCACGACTTAGTGAAAAAGAAGTGGCAGAACGCAGTGTACTCATGATGCTTAATGAAGCCGCTCGTTGTCTTGATGAAGGCGTTATTCGTAACGCGCGAGATGGTGACATTGGTGCTATTTTTGGTATCGGTTTCCCACCATTCCTTGGTGGACCTTTCCGTTATATGGATACGCTTGGCATTAAACATGTAGTGGCAAGATTAAATCACTTTGCTACTGCAGTGGGCGATAAATTTACACCTGCGGACATCTTGGTAAAAATGGCTGAGTCTGATCAGTCTTTTTATTAAAAGGTAAAGATAATGTTAAAAGCCGGGCTTAGCCCGGTTTTTTTATGTCTAATGCTTATTTTTGCTGGTTTATTGGCCAATAATAAGTAGAATTCGCAGCACATTGTTTTTTTAATAGTCAATTTGTTGGCACATTAATCATAGGTTTATCGTCTTAAGTCGTCAAAAGACAGGCTTTGCGATTATTTTTGTATATTACGGAGGCGTCGTGTTTTCACTAGTTGTACTTTGCGCACTGTTTTCTATGTATTTCTATGTAGAAGCGTTTAAGTGGGGAATGCATGCCAAAAAATGGGCGTTAGGTGGTTTACTACTTGGGCCTATTCTTCTACCCATGTTCTCTATCGCGCGTCATATTCATTGGCGTAATGCCGTTGGCTTTAATAATATATATATCGCCGCATAGAAGCGCATAGAGGGTTTTTAAGCAACCCTCGAGAAAATTGTACGGGGCTAGCCATATTTTGCAGGCAAAAAAAAGAGAGCATAGCTCTCTTTTTTGAAGAATTCTGATGAGTACAGAATTACCAGCCAACACCAATGCCTGCGCCAGACTGTGGTTTAATGTTTTTAGGCTGAGTAATTGTCTCTTTTTGAGAGTCACTCGCTGGTTTAGCACCTTCTTGCTTGTCTGCAGCAACAGGTGTAGTCGTAGAAAGTACTAGTGCAACCGCGTACTCTTTTAACATATTAATTTCCTCTAAAATTTTTGAACGAACAAACAAAACCGATATGTTGTTTTTATTATCGGTATCTAGTTATTGCTATTACTGTGCCAACTTTTAAAATTGTATATTTTTCAATGTTTTAGGTTGGTTTTGCGTGTTGTTGTCATTGAATTGACAGTCGCGGGTAGCTGCAAGAAAGACGGTGAAGAGACAATCGCCATTTTTTTGTTATTCTGAACGCGTTGCACAAAAACTACGATGGTATAGTGTTTAGATAAGCGACAGGTACGTTATACCTTTTATCGCTGTGGCCTAGCCCAACGATGAGTGGGTAAGCCTAAAGACGCGTCAGAGAGTAATAGAGGAGCGGTTAATAGCTAGAATGACCTAGTAGGGTATGTAGCTTATGGTTTTCTGACAGGAGGTTCTCAAAGCGCTCTGCATTTAGCGGACGACTGTATAAGAAACCTTGCAGCATTTCACAGTCGTAGCGTCGAAGAATATTTAACTGTGCTTCTTCTTCAACACCTTCGGCCACCACTTTAAGCCCTAGGTTATGTGCAATATTGATAATTGCCGCAGCCATGTGCCTATCCACGTTGCTTTTAGCAATGTCATCAATAAACGCTTTATCGATTTTAAGCGTGTTCAACGGAAAGCGCTTCAAATATGCTAGCGAAGAGTATCCGGTACCGAAATCATCTAGCGCTAAATGAATACCACGCTCACGCAGTCGGTTCATCATTCGCAGGCCATTCTCAGGGCTTTCCATTAGCGTGCCTTCGGTAATTTCACATTCTAGGTGTAATGGTGAGAGCCCCACTTCATTGAGTATTTTGTTAATGCGTTCGTCTAAATCTGGTAGCTCGAATTGTTTAGCTGAAATGTTTACCGCAACACGGCCACTAAATAGTCCTTGGTTTACCCAGCGTTTTGTATCTGCGCAGGCTTTTCTCAGCACCTGTTCACCAATTTCTATGATTTGACCGGTTTGCTCCGCTAGAGGAATGAACTGACCTGGGCTGACAATCCCTTTCTGAGGGTGCTCAAAACGCACCAAAGCTTCCATGCTGACCAGTTTTCCTGAAGCAATATCCACTTTAGGTTGGTAATAGACAGTGAATAAATCGTCTTTAATGCCTTGCCTAATTAAATTCTCGATTTGCAGCTGTCGAACGGCGTTCTGGTTCATTTCACCACTAAAGAACTGATAGCTATTACCGCCATTATTCTTCGCGAAATACATTGCAGTATCAGCATTTTTCAGCATTTCTTGGGGAGATGTGCCGTCGTCAGGGAAAAAGGCGATACCAATGCTGGCTCCCAATACAAACTCTTGTTTGTTAATGATAAAGGGTCTCGATAGGGTATCTAACAAACTTTGCGCGTAGTGTGTAACGGTATGAATATCCGCATTATCATCCATTAAAATACTAAACTCGTCGCCGCCTAGACGATAACAAGTTGCACTTTTACCGGTTATTCGCTGCAAACGTTTGGCAATCTGTTTAATCAAGATATCGCCGGTTTGATGGCCCAACGAATCGTTAATTTTTTTGAAGTTGTCCATATCTAGACACAACAATGTGTGTTGTGTGCCTTTACGCACCAAGTTCTGGTGGCTGGCCTGGAAGAATGAACGGTTCGGAAGTTCAGTCAGCGGGTCGGTGTTGGCCAGTTTTAATAATTCTTTTTCGGTACTTTTACGCGAAGTAATGTCGCTGAAAACACCCACAAAGTGACTAATTTTACCGTCTTCATCGTGCACCGCATCAATATTAAGTTCCATCTCGTAGCGCTCGCCGTTAACGCGCACACTCTCAACTTCTCCAGACCAGTTACCTTTTGATTTAAGGGTTTTCTTAATTTCTTCAGTAAACGCATTTGGATACAAGTGAAAATGCATGTAGCTAGCCAAGGCTTGGTCGCGCGTTTCACCTGTGTAAGTGCAGTATGCGTAGTTGACGCTGATAAACTTAAACTGCGTGTTGGTAATAAATACACCTTCAGAAATATTCTCAATAGAGCGTTTAAACAGGTTCAATTGTTCTTCAGCTTCTTTTAGGTGGTGAATATTTTTGAGTGTGCCTGTCATGCGAACGGGTTGTTCGTTGTGATCACGCTCTACCACTTTACCGCGGTCAAGGATCCATACCCATTGGTTTTTGAACGTTTTCGTTCGATAAGCAAGTTCGTAAAACTCACTTTTACCCTCAAGGTGCTCGCGCAATGCTTCTTTGACGCGATTAATGTCATTGGGGTGAATGTTGGCATCATAGGCACCGGTTGTGCGTATGTCGTCTTGAGGAAAATCAAGTGTTCCCCACGTGTTCGCGCGATACACTTGTCCGCGGTATACATCCCAATCCCACAGCTCATCACCTGAACTCCACAGAGTCAGTTTGAGGCGTTCCTCAGATTCTTTAACAGCTAACTGATTCGCTTTTCGAATTTGATACTGACGTATTACAAAGCTGAGCAAAACCAACGACACAAGGCCGTAAAAAACCAAAGCGATTGAGTGAAGCCATGGAGGGCGAGCCAACATGATAGTTAATTGGCGACTCTCAGACCACTGTTTGCCTGGCTCTTTGGCTTGGACTTCGAATAAATAGTTACCAAACGAAATGTTGTTAAACTGGGCAGTACGCTCGTTATCGATATACACCCAATCATTATCGATATTTGATAACTTATAGCGATAGTTAACTTGTTCGGGGTAAATGGGGTTTATTAAGCCAAACGTTATGCTGAAACGCGATTCAAAGTAATCAAGTGCTACGCTGTCTTGGTACGATATGTTAGGTCGTGCTTGCTGAGAAGTCCCATTTTCGTCTTCGTTAGCAGCAAAGCCAAATTTCTTTTGAGGGTTTGAGCCAAATATACTAAACCGATATAGCTGAGGGCTCAGTGTTTGAGGGTCTTGAATGCCGGGGTTTTGACTCATCTTTGATATCTTGTTGAAACCCTTATTGCCGCCAAAATAAATGATGTCGTTTGATGTTGCGATGACTGAGCCTTCTCCAAGCGAGTTATACTCTAGTTGACTGTTTGAGATACTGTCAGCTTGGGTAAGTGAAGGTAGAAGTACTTTGTGAATACCGGCAGTATCGGTATACCAAATACTGTTCCCGATTGCCGTTGTTGAGGTTATAAATCCATTATTGCTGTTTCGGCTCTGTTTATTGGTGACTGCCAAAGAATTTTTGTCCAATTGCAGAACGCCATCAGACCGCGTAGTAAGCCAAAACCCTTCATTCGTTTCATGGATGCCATAAACCATTGACTTAACACCGCTATTGGCATCGAGTACTTTTTCTATACGGCTCTTTTCTGTGGAGTAGACGATAAGTTTATCACTGCTTCGAAACCAGACTCTTTGGTCGCTGTCAGAGAAAATCGCAAACATTTTACCAAAGTCATTGGCAATATTGACCGCAAAGCTACTGTCTGGTGCGTTAACATCTATCTCACCGTCAAACGCAATTGAATAGATTTTTCCATCGCTAAGTTGAAGCCAAATTGCAGTATCACTTTTAAAAATATGGTCGATGAAGGTGCCTTCGAAGAAGGTTTTCACTATCTTGAGGTCATTGTCAGATGCTTCGAGTAGCATAAGCCCGTTTGATGTTGCTACCCAAAAACGCCCAATGCTGTCTATTTCTAAGTCCCAATATGAAAGCGTTTCATTGTACATACTGAAGACATCATAGAATTCGACGTCACCAGTTACGCTTGATATCTTACCTACGCCTCTTTGCTGAGAGATAAGGTAAATGGCACCATCGTTCGATTCGGCAAATGCCCACACAGTTGAGTAATTGTCATCGTCGCGACGACCGGAGTTATAGACAGGTTGAAAATTCACACTGGCATATTCGGGGTGATACCTAAATGCACCTTGTTTGAAGGTGGCAGCCCACACGACACCAGTGCGGTCTTTCATCACTTTCATAAGAATCGCTGATGGAAGCCCTGTAACATCATAGTTTTCCGAATTCAGATGTACATAGTCTAAAGTCGTGTCTCGAGTGATATCGATGTTTGCCGCATCGGGGAAAACAAACAGGCCTTTAAAAGTACCCAACCAAATATCTCCATCGACAATCGTCATTGAAAATGAATTGAGTTCTCCGTCTATCCCCAAGTCTTCGCCCAAAAGTGCTTTGAGCATCAAACCATTTGATGCATAAACCTTAATGCCTTCATTGGTTGCTAGCCAATAATTTCCATTTACGACTTTAAGATCATGTAGCGCTCTTACATCTAGGGATATTGCCCATGGGTTTACCTTGTTTAGGCTGTAAACGTCATAACTCGACGAATCAATAATTCTTGCGCCAAACTTATTTGAACCAACCCATATTCTGTTGGCTTCTTCGAAGATAACCTTAATAAAACTGTCTTCTTCAAAAACGCGAGTTACGACACTAACTTGAGAAGTATCTTTCGAATACCGATAGAGAAATTTAGTATCGCTAAAAAGAATATCGCCGTTTTTCGATTCAGTAATTGCGCTTATGAAGTCAGTTTTGATAACCGTGTTAGATCTGTTAAACACGGCAAAATCGTCAGTTTCAGCGCGGTATAACGCAAGACCTGATTGTGTGCCAATCCAGAGTTTTCCAGAGGAGTCGACAAACAGAGTTTGTATGTAGCCAGATGGGATAGAGTGAGGGTCGATATCTGACGGATGGTACTGCTTGATGTTGTAACCGGAATATCGATTTAAACCGTTTGATGTGGCCAGCCAAATATAACCAAGTTTGTCTTCAACAATGTCTAACACTGCCGTATTGGACAAACCATTTTTTTTGCTTACTTCGGTGAATTGGAGATCAGTAACCTCTGTCGCTTTTGCGGGGAAATATACCAGTCCCGACAAAACCAACCAAATTAGTGAAATTGAATATATTAGGGTTGAGCGCACCTAAACACCTTTGGCAAAACGCCATTTATTATTTTTTGTTTTTTTACTGGCGGCATCCCTAACAGCCAGAATAACAAATATGCCGAATTAACTGCATCGCTACAAGGACTTTTTCAGTTTAAGGGAATGATGGTTTACTTCTTAATCAAAGATCCTTTTGACTCGATTCTTAGTATCGGCAAAAAGTAGTAGATGTTTACAAAAATAATGAAAAATACCGAAAAAACGGTCAATTTATACCAAAGTCCTCAGTACCCGTTCTCGGGGGATGTATCAAAAGCGCGCGTTAGTAATAGGGAATTTGTGTTTTAAACTCGGAAATATCATTTACTGTTCGATCGTCAACATGAGGGATGCCCTCATATTTCCCACGAGAGAATAAGATAAGCTCGCCACAATACTCTCGCTTGGCCAACTTTTCTGCAAAACCGAGGATATCTTCAAAATCTAACTGTTTAATACACTCTGCTAGCTTTACGTTGCGGTTAAAGCCAAAGTCTTGGGTTCCTAAACTCACCCATAGGCGTTGTGATTTCATAGAAAGCGTGAGATCACGCTCTTCAAGCTGCTTAACTAGATTTTGTTGAATGTTAGGCCAGTAAAAGCGATAAAACTCTATCTCGCGCAATTGCTGGAACAAAAACTCTGTCGTCGCGTCCAGGAGGTGTTTCGGACTGCACTGCGGGCTTTGGATATAAAACGCCATGCCGGGGTGCTGGTTATGAGGAACATAACCTGTACCGACGATATAACCCAGCTGTTGTTCGGTCCTCAGTGCATTGAAGAAAGGAGCAGCAAGCATCTGTTCCAACACCATACATAATGCCGTGTCGGTTAAGCCTGATGTGGGGGCTTGCAGATACAAGACGATTGCCGAGTCATCGTGATCGCAAAGCACTTCATGGTATAAATTTTTACCTACCGGTAGTTTTGATACGGCCCGTGATAATGCTTTTCCGCCGGCATTTTGATGCTGCCTTCTCACACTGTGTGCAAACTCAGTCGCGTCTTCACTTGTCCAGTTTCCGTGCATGAACGCTTCTACAAAGTACTCGCCGAAGGCATCGTCGCGGTATTTTAACATTTGCTCATAGCTAATTTTTCCCACGACGTCTAACAGCTCTACTGGGGCCTGTGTGTTGCGCTGAATCAAAACGCTCAGACGCGAAAACAAGCGGTTGGTGGGCTTATTTAGCAATGAATTTTGAAGGCTCTGTGTTTGTAACGCTTTATGATGTTCAAACGCGCGCTCATCGGGTACGTAATGCTTTACAGCATCAAGGAGTTGGTAGGCCAACAGCGTTTGCTGATTCGTAAATCCGCGAGTGTGTAATGTAAAGCCTGCTTGATGGCCATAAATTCGATAGTGTAATCCCGCTATTTCTGCACGATAGTATTTTGCTTGTAAAAAGTCATTCAGCGCACCAAGCCAAATGCGCTTTGCTGCAACAGACTCAAGCGTGTCTGAAAAATGCGATGCATCAAAAGACAGGTAGATATCGCCTTTGGGGCTATGAAACTGTTGGTCCTGGGCGAACCAAAAGCGGAAATCTTCCGAATCAATAAGTTTTTTTGGCGCGTTGTAACCTTGTTCGGGCAATATCAATTGATACTCATCACCTAAATAAGGGTTAGGTGGGGGCAGTCTTAATGCAGGTAAATGAGGTGGCTCAAGCAGGGTGTCAAGCAGCGAAGAATCCAGTTTTTCAACGTGGTATTCTGCCATATAAAAAGCACAGACCTTCGTGGTTTTAAGGCTTTTTGATATGAGTTTCACGCGCATATTGTAAGGTGTAAAATAGGAAAGGGCATCGTCCAATACAGCTTGGTCGTAATCACCTATCGTTGAACGCAGAATGGCGACTTCGTCAGGAGAAAATATAAATAGGTGCTGAGCGTATTCAGCAACCACCGAAAGTGGTTTTACGTTTTCTTCATACTCTAACGCCAAGGCGTTAAGTTTTGCTTTCTCGTTGTATCGCCATGACTCTGTGGTGGCCTCTTTGACTAAATCGATATAGCTAAAAAGGGCTTCAAGCACGGCTGATTTGTTCTCTAAACCTTTTTGCGTTAGTTGAAAACTAACGTTGAAGTCTTTGAACTGATCGCCTTCGATACCTGAACCTGCAATAAGGTTTAACGCCCAATCCTTACTTTTTAAGTACGCTAACAGACTCCCTTCGCCTTCATCCCCGATAAGATGGCTGATGTAATTTAGCGGCTTACTTCGAAAGTTATTTTGCAGGGCTGGCAGTGCAAAAGTCACAATCATCCGCTTGGCGTCTTGTAGTGGATGAATATTAATTTGCACACCAAGTTCATTTGCCGTGTACAGTGCGGGCCAGTTATCGTTTGCAGGTTTACCTTGCTCCATCGACCCAAAACACTGTTGTAGTAAGGCTTCCATATGCTCTATTGGCATAGGGCTAGCTATGCACAAACACATATTTTTAGCACAATAAAATGTACTATGGAGGGTGCGCAAACGCTGCTTTAATTCATTAACTGCATGCTTTGAGAATATGTCGTTATTGCCAACTGAAAATTTGGCAAAAGGATGGTCAGGGTTGCAGGTTTCTTTATGTATCTGATAAAGCCGTCTTAAGTCGTCTTTCTTTTTGAACTCGAACTCTGCGTGTATATTGTTTATCTCCTTTTTGAGTGAATCCTCCTCAAAAAGGGGTTGCCTAAGCATATCTGCAAATGCAGGCAAGGTTTGAGCGAGCGCGTCACCCGCACAGTTAAAGTGGTAATTGGTATATTCAGTGCCTGTCCATGCGTTGATAGAGCCGCCATGCTGTTCAATAAAGCCATTAATGGCGTTTGGCTTTGGAAGGTGGCGGCTTCCCATAAACAACATATGCTCAAGTAAATGCGCCAAGCCTTGGCAGTCAAGCGGGTCATAGAAATGGCCCGCTCTAACAGCCATAGATACGCAAGACTCATTAGTAAGGGGAGTGTGGCATAGCAAGGCACGCAAGCCGTTGGGCAGAGTTATGTGGTGCGCGTTTTCAAAATTTATTGTATTGCTCACGTTGTCTCGATGTTGTCCTAAACGCCTTACTGCCATGGCGGATTTGAGTTAGTGTTCGTAAAACGACTGAATATATATAAATTTTTCACAATTCAGCGTTTAACGCTATGCGTGATTACTGCTCTCTGATATCGTTATCTTACTTTCATTAATACTATGCGCAATGTTATGTCAGGTCAAAGTAGCAACGACGACATTTATCTGTTTATTATGCGTCACGGAGAGGCAGAAGCCCCTCGACTAGATGACAAGAGTAGGCAGCTCACTCCTTTGGGTCGAGAGCAGTCTAAAGCTGCCGCCGCGTGGTTGAAGCAACATTATTGCGAAAGTGGTCAAGTTGACCTTGCCCTAGTGAGTCCTTATCGGCGAGCAAAGCAAACTCATGATATGGTTTCGCTCGATATTGTGGCGGATAAACTAGAAAGCAGCGAAGATATTATCCCTGAAGGTTCTCCAAAGCTTGTTAGCGACTACATTGACGCACGTATCCACGCAGCAGCCAATGCTAAAAAGCCCATCCGTTCCATGCTACTTGTTAGCCATATGCCCTTTGTTAGTTACTTGGTGGACGAGTTGTGTCAGTCCTACACCACGAGTTTGTTTTCTACTGCCTCAATAGCGGTTGTAAAGTATTCCCTAACTGCACATAAAGGTACCCTAGTAACGCATTACCAAGGCCTGTAATCTGCTTACTCAATAACCCGTTAAATAGACGCTTTTTTCACAAAAAAACGTTAAGTTAATTTCTGAGCGGTCGATATTTGTATTGAGAGTGTCAGAATTATTCTATTGAAGGGTTGGGAAATGGACAGCAAATCTATTCCTGAGCTCCTTAAGCGTTCGCTACAGTCGCATATGGCTGAGGCCGATTTACGTGAAGACGAGGAGACGCAGGATATTATTGCCAAGTTATCGGTATTGTCTGATAAAGTTGCGGAGGCAAAAGCAAAAGCGCTGGCAAAAAGAGCCCAGCGCCTCGTGGACGATGTTTAGCTACGTTAGTCTACACTGCCATCGCGTGGTGGGATGTAGTACTCTGGCATGATCCGTACTGTTTTTATCATATTTTCTGTTATATCAACAATTTCTAACGGGTAACCGGCCAAGCGCACGCTTACTTTGTTTTCTGGAATATCTTCTAAATATTCAAGCAGCAATCCATTCAAGGTCTTTGGACCTTCCGTTGGTAAGTGCCAATCCATTTCTTTATTTAATTCTCTAACGTTTGCACTGCCGTCTACTAACACTGAGCCGTCTTGTTGTACGTGGGCTTCTTTACTGTGGTCTGGAACCATGCTGGTAGTAAAGTCGCCGATAATTTCTTCTAAGATATCTTCAAGCGTAACTAGCCCCATAATGTCGCCGTATTCATCGACAACCAATGCAATGCGCTCTTTTTCGGCTTGGAACTTATACATTAAGGTGTGCAGTGGCGTAGATTCAGGAGTGAAATAAATCTCTCTCACGGCACGCAATAGACTCGATTTAGTAAATTGATCTTTGGACAGTAGCCGAAGTGCATCTCTCACATGAACAAAGCCCACTGCATCGTCAATGCTGTCTCGGTATAACAAAACGCGGGTATGCTGAGCGTGAGTCAGTGACTTTTGAATCTTTTTCCAATCATCGTTGATGTCAATCGCAAAAATTTCAGCGCGAGGCACCATAATATCTTCTGCGGTCACGCTCTCTAAGTCGAGAATACTGACCAACATATCTTGGTGTTTTTTCGGAATCATCGTACCTGCTTCGAATACCACAGTACGCAATTCTTCACGACTTAATGAGTCATCATTGCCATTCGCTGGGCTTATACGTAGTAGCGCGAGTATGCCATTAGTAATTCCGTTGATAGCGGCCACAAACGGATAAAGCAACGTTAATAATGGCAGTAGTATGATTGAACTCGGGAACGCGACTTTCTCGGGATATAACGCGGCGAGTGTTTTGGGTGTAACTTCTGCAAATATCAAAAGAACGAGCGTTAGCCCAAAGGTTGCTGCAAAAAGCCCCCAATAGTCACCGAATAAACGAATGCACAGTATGGTAGCCAAAGAAGAGGCAGCAATATTAACCAAATTATTGCCAATTAGAATTAAGCCTATAAGGCGGTCAGGCCTGTCGAGCAGTTTCGCTACACGTATAGCGGAGCGATTGCCTTCACTTTGCAGGTGTTTCAGTCGATATCGATTTATCGACATCATTCCAGTTTCAGAACTAGAAAAATACGCAGATAATAATATGAGTACGCCGAGCGCGATAAACAGCGTACTCGTTGATATGTCGTCCAATTAAGGGGTTCCTGTCTTTATATAGCCTTCAAATGTAGTTATTTGGTGGGACGGTTTCAAGCTAAAATTACCACTTCGTGATAATTTGCAAAAAAGCATCAATGTTATAGAGACAAGCAGTGTCTAGAGAATAAGCTCTTTAACGAGTTTACTACCAAAATAGGCAAGAGACAGCAAAATAACGCCTATGACAGTCATCACAATAACCTGTCTTCCTCGCCACCCACGTAACTTTTGCCCAATAAGAAGCGATAGAAATACGACGAGCGCGGCAATAGATAACACTGTCTTGTGCGCATAGGTCTTGTTAAACATGTCTTCTAAGAATACAAAACCACTTATCAGTGAAACAATGAGCAGTGATGTGCCAGCAAGAATAAGCTTAAATAAGATACCTTCAACTAGCATAAGTGGCGGCAACGAAGAATGCAGGAGTGATGCCCCTTTTTGTTTCAACCTGTAGGTAATGTATGACATTTGTAAGGCATACAAAAATGCAATGACCAATGTGCAGTATGCGAAAAGTGAAAGGCTGATATGCACGACTAGCCCGGGTTGCAATTCGATATGCATGATATACGACACGGGTATAAATGTGGCCGCAAGAGCGGCAATGCTCGCAAAACCAAACACTACAGGCAATAAAATAAGGTTGGGTATCGAGCGCGCAAAAATCAGCATAGCGACGGTAACAATCCAGGAAACCAGAGACAGTACGTTGGTAACACTCATATCTTGCCCTGGTGCAATCATAATCACATTAACCAGAAAGGCTATATGCGCAATTGCGCCCACGCTGGCTAACGCCAAACCGAGGCGCTTGTTTGGTCCTTCATCGTGGACAAACTTACCAATTAACACTGCGGCAGCCAATGCATACAAAAGGGCAGCGGAAACGGCGAAAAGGGTGTTCATGTTACTTCCTGTGATGTGATAGCGAGAATTCTCACCGTAAGAGTCGGTATTGATACTGCAACTTGAAAGTAAATTCAACCATCTGCTTGATTTTGTTTGTTTCAGGCCTTAATTAAGTGTGCACGGGAAAGCACGTTGGTGAAATTGTAATTTAACGCTAAATGCGGGTACGTTAAGCACGGCTTTTACGATACAATGTGCACATTACGTCTGAAATAAAAAGAAGTTTCATACTATGTTTGAAAATTTATCCGAACGCTTAGGCCAGACATTACGCAATGTTAGCGGCAAAGGGCGTCTTACCGAAGACAATATAAAAGAAACGCTGCGCGAAGTGCGTATGGCGCTGCTTGAAGCCGATGTTGCTTTGCCAGTGGTTAAAGCGTTTGTCGCGCAAGTTAAAGAGCGCGCAGTAGGTACGGAAGTTACTAAGAGCCTGAAACCGGGCCAAGTGTTTATCAAGATAGTCCAGTCTGAACTAGAGTCAGTGATGGGCGAGGCAAATGAAAAGCTAAACTTAGCTACTCAGCCTCCAGCCGTCATTCTTATGGCAGGTCTTCAAGGTGCGGGTAAAACAACTTCTGTCGGTAAGTTAGCGAAGTATCTCACCGAGCGTGAAAAGAAAAAGGTTATGGTGGTCAGTGCTGACGTATATCGTCCGGCAGCGATTAAACAGCTTGAAACGTTAGCAAGCGAAGTTGACGTTGCGTTCCATCCTTCAACCATTTTGCAGCAGCCTATTGATATCGTTAATGATGCAATCGCCGAAGCGAAGAAGAACTTCTTTGATGTACTGCTAGTGGATACTGCGGGTCGTTTGCATGTCGACAGCGATATGATGGGCGAGATCAAAGAGTTACACGCCGCCGTTAAGCCAGTAGAAACCTTGTTTGTGGTTGATGCCATGACGGGGCAAGATGCCGCAAATACGGCCAAAGCCTTTAATGACGCGTTGCCACTAACCGGTGTAATCCTTACCAAAGCGGATGGTGATGCGCGTGGCGGTGCGGCGCTATCAGTACGCCACATTACTGGCAAACCCATAAAATTCATTGGTATGGGTGAAAAGGTTGATGCGTTAGAACCTTTCCACCCAGAACGTATTGCGTCTCGTATTCTTGGTATGGGTGACGTGCTTAGCCTTATTGAAGAGGTTGAGCGTAAGGTTGATAAGTCAAAAGCGGAAAAGCTTGCCAAAAAAGTTCAAAAAGGCAAAGGCTTCGACCTGCAAGACTTTAAAGATCAGCTTGAGCAAATGAAAAACATGGGCGGCATGATGGGTATGCTAGACAAGCTGCCTGGCATGGGCGGTATGTCTGACAAGATTAAAGATCAGGCAAACGACAAGCAGTTCAACCAAATGGAAGCCATTATTAATTCCATGACGCCGGCTGAACGTGCACGCCCGGATATGATTAAAGGTTCTCGTAAGCGTCGTATCGCTGCGGGTTCTGGTACCCAGATCCAAGACGTTAACCGCTTGTTGAAGCAGTTTACGCAGATGCAGAAAATGATGAAGAAAATGTCGGGTGGCGGCATGAAGAAAATGATGCGCCAAATGAAGGGCATGATGCCTCCGGGTGGTGGCTTTGGAGGCCCAGGTGGTCCAGGTGGCCCGGGCGGATTCGGCGGATTTGGCGGTGGTGGTGGTTTCCCTCCGCGTTAAAAGCACAGCCATTAGTGTTTGTCGAAAGCCTCTTCACAATGAAGGGGCTTTTTCATTTGTCTGCATTAACTTTTATCTTTCCCACAAACTCATCTCAAAATGCGGCAATATCGCACGCTTTGTGTTCAACAAGTACGTCTATACCTGTGCAAAGTCTATAAATCGTAATACACTGACCTGCTAGCTTGAATGCTATCTACCGCTGATCACACATCGAAGACGAGTTATACAACACAGGAACACTATGGCAGGCTTAAAACGTATTATTCTTATCGACACCCACTTGCCAGGCGTTGTCGAATTAAAGCTTGATGGACATACCAATATTTGTGGTACGAACGCATCGGGTAAAACAACACTTCAGCGTCTTATACCCGTTTTCTATGGCGAATACCCCAGTCGTGTGGTTCCCGCAACCCGAGATAGCTTCGAACGTTGGTACTTGCCCCGTTTGTCTAGCTTTATTATTTATGAGTATACACGTGCTGAAGGCGATCTATGCCAGGCCGTACTAAGCTCAAACGGCACCGGTGTTAATTACCGTTTGGTGGGTAAGCCGTTTGATATCAACGATTACCTTATTGAACAAAAAAACGGTAAGCACGCCAGTGTCAGTAGTGCAGAGCTAGCGCGCGCTATGAAGCGCAATAACATTATGGTAACTAGCCTACTCAACACTAAAGACTTTCGCGCCATTGTTCAAAACGACCATGGTGTATTGAATCAGAGTAACAACGCGAGAGAGTTGTTGGGCTATGCTAAAATCTTCAGTCTTTGTGAGCCATCAAAACACATGCGCCACATTGAGAAGCTGGCCAAAGCCGTGCACTCCAAAGAAGGCAAAATGGAAACGATTAAAGCCATGATTGCCGCTATTTTGGAGGAAGACGGCGTCACTCCACCTACGTCCGGTTTAAGCCGCCATCGTGTGGATGATTGGATTAAAGAATGCCATCTAATAAAGCAGTTCGATAAAATTCGTCCAGAATTTTCAAAACTAGAACAAGCTGATATGGCTTTGACGAGTACTGAGCAGGTACTTGCTAACCTTAAACACAGCTTTGAACTTGATAAAACCTATTTAGCTGCGCGTGTCGAAACCACCAAAAACGAGCTGGATGAAAACAGTTTTCAGCGCAAACAAACAGACAGCGAATGGGGCGACACGCGAGACCATTTAAATCAGGTGATTTCATCAGCCCGAGCTGATGTGGAGAAGTTCACCAGCGAACTTGAATCTGTAGAGAATGAATTCGATAAATGGCAAGACGAAAACATTGAACAGCTAAAAGAAGACGTAGCCAATCTATCACAATGGCAAAATGAAAAGTCATTAGCTGATAGCCGCTACATATTGCTTACTGAGAAGCACCAAGATATTGAATCGGCCTACAATAAGCGTTTGGCTGAGTTAGGTGAAAGACTTTCGATCACACTGGAAGAGATGTCTGCTGCACGCCAAGAAGCAGCAGAAAACAAAGCTGAGCAACAGCAAAATGAACGCGAAGCGCTAAGCCGAATTCGCGATGACTACAACGGTCAGCTAAGCGCTTTGCAAAATGACTATCAGCAAAACATCAATGATTTAAAGGTTGCCGAAGCCGAACTTAAAGCGTCGTTAGCCAACGCCGGTTATAACGAGTTTGAGCAATCACAGCTAGACATTCTCGATGCTGCTATTAAAGAGGCTTCAATTAACGAAGATGCAGCGAGGTCAGAGCTTCGCCAAGCGCAGCAATCGCATAATAAAGCCGTTGAACTGCGAAAAGAGTGTTCAAATGCACTAGACAAGGCGCGGCATGTATTTCAAAACGAAGAAAAGGCCGTTAATAAGATTAATGGTTTGCTCTATCCCGGTGAGGGAGCGTTATTAGAGTTTTTACGCGCTAATGTAGATGATTGGGAACTGTCGTTAGGCAAAGTCATTCGTCCTGAGCTACTGGAACGCACTGATTTAGCCCCGAGTATGGAAGGAGCAGGCGAGACCTTTATGGGCGTTAAGCTTGCACTTTCAGAGCTTGATACGCCCGAATATGCGCAAACAGAGCAAGCCCTCAAGCAACAGCTTCAAGAAGCAGAAGTACGTCAAGCCGCTGCACTTGCTGCACAAAATGAGTGTGAGCAGCGACTGGCTAAAGCTAACGAAGATGTACGCAACGCTGAGCTTATTGTTACGCAAAAAGA
>CAYVST010000038.1:0-34546 GCA_964454185.1 uncultured Alteromonas sp. | reverse complement strand
AGATAAAGCGAGCAAGCCAACGTATATCCAAACCGTGTCTAAAGTAGGTTACCGCTTATTAATAGCGGCGACGCCACTAAATATTGAACCGCCTATCAACAACAGTACACCGAGTCTATCTGCCACAGATACAACAGCCCCCCATGACAAACCCAAGAAAAAAATTGGGCTATTAGGTTTTCTCTTTTTCATTATTGCAATCAGCGCATTTACGGCAATTGTG
This sequence comes from uncultured Alteromonas sp., assembly GCA_964454185.1. Classification (GTDB taxonomy): domain Bacteria; phylum Pseudomonadota; class Gammaproteobacteria; order Enterobacterales; family Alteromonadaceae; genus Alteromonas. The sequence continues at coordinate 34,323 of CAYVST010000038.1, read as the reverse complement.
AGTAGTAAAAAGCGCCATCAAGCACCCAATAAAGAGGCTGCAGCGCAGATACAGTTAGCACGTTATCAACTTTACCGAGACGACAGCGACGGCGTTGATCAAGCCATTGAAAGATTGCAAACACTCATTGTGTCGACCCCCGAATGGACTATACCCAAAGTCGAGTTGGCCTATAGCTTTTTACGAAAAGCAGCACTTGCTCCCAACGACCGTGAATTTTGGACGAACAAAGCTATTGCCATTGCATCACAGAGCAAGCTTGGCAATGCGGGCAAGCGTTTAAGCGCGGTTGTCAATGCAAAGCGCCAGTCAACTTTCATCGACGGCTCTTTGTTTGAGGCCACAGATGTACTGACTAGTGCACGCCTGGCTTACAGCGACATACTTTTTGCGCAAGGAAAAATAGAAAAGGCCTTTGAACAAGCTTCGCTCGCCAAAACACATTGTGTAGATTGCCCTTATGTTTATCGTAAAATCGCTACCATTGAAATGGTGCTTGGGCGGGTGCAAGAAGGCTTTAACAGCTTCTCCCAATATCGCCAGCTTATCAATAAGACAAGTAACCATCCGGTTAACAATGCAGGCTATGTAAAGCTAACCAAACAGAGCTTGGCAGCAATGGCAAAATGGCATTTTGAAACTCCACTGCCAACGACGTTATTAGGGCACCAACGCAATGCATTAGCCTTGTTTTATTTGAGCTTGGGTTTGATTGAACGCGCCGAGGAAACTGTTGGTCGCTTGTCTAACCAGCGTCCAAGTTTTTATGACTTATACACCCATGCAGCCATTGCCGGCGCAAAAGGGGATGTAAACACCAGCTATGCACTTCTCAAACAGCGTCAACGCGATTATCCGAATAATGACAGATTCAAGCTATCGGTTGTTTACGCGCTTTGGCAGTTAGGAGAATTTGAAAAAGCGATGTCGTTACTGCGTCAACATGAAGTGGTATTAACATCACGGCCAATGCCCGACTACCTGCCATTTGAAACATGGAGCGTATATGCCGCGTTATTGACTAAGACGGGAAACAAAAAAGACGCAAATACTATTTTTGCCAAACTCGAACAGCAGCTTTTAGCCAGCTACACACTAGACAGCCAAGAAGCTGATATTCGTTTGGCGTCGATATATGCGTTACAAGGCAAAACCAATGAAGCACTCTCTGAACTCAACACTGCCATTGCTCAAGGGTGGGTGAGCGACTTCAACCAAAATTGGTGGTATCTACAAGATTCCCCCTATTTTGTGACACTAAGCGACAATGAAATATTCCAACACATCGTTACAGACTACCACCGCAGTATTAACGCGTTGTACGAAAACGCTAAACAAACCGCATCACAGCGATAACTTATGTGGATGTGTGTTGAGGTTGAAATACGTCTATTTCCAAGCGGTTAGGTTTGTGGATGTGGTACCCCTGAAAATGATCAATGCCTATCTGTGTAAGCTTATGTAGCGTTGCTTCATCTTCAACAAATTCAGCGATTGTCTCAATGCCAATGGCTTTCGCCACTTCGCTTATCGACTTCACCATAGCAAGACTCACTTCATCGTCACAAATATTGTTTACGAAAACACCGTCTATTTTCAAATAGTCTACCTTTAGGTCTTTTAAGTAGGCGTAAGAAGAAAACCCTGTTCCAAAATCATCCAGTGCAAAGCGACACCCCAGAGCCCTAAACTGCTCAATAAATGCTTGGGTATTGTCTAAATGGATAATGGCCATGCCTTCTGTTATTTCAAAACATATCTTGTCGGCAGGGATCGCATAATTTTCAAACGCGTCTACCAGATACTGGGCAAAAAACTTATCGCCAATACTATGGGTGCTTAAATTTATACTGGCACAGTCAAGTTTCGCCATATGTTCGGGGTTGTCGCGCAACCATGAAAAATACGATTTAATAACCCAACGATCGATGTTTGGCATCAAATTGTAGCGCTCTGCCGCAGGCAAGAACTGCCCTGGAGAGCAAAGATTGCCATTGCTATTCATCAGTCTTAGCAATATTTCATAATGATGTTGGTGCACATTTGGGGTTTTGCTTTGTATATTTTGGGCCACCAAGAAAAACTGGTCTTTCTCTAACGCTTCTTTGATAGTGTTTACCCACTGCATTTCAAGCTGACGAAACTGCATATCTTGATCACTCTCAACAAACACGTGAACGCGATTTCGCCCTAAGTCTTTGGCCATATAACACGCCGTATCGGCCATAACGAGAACCTGTTCTACCGACAAGTGATAAGGCAGCAGCTCAACAAGCCCAATACTTACGCCCACTGTGTAGCGCTTGCCTTCCCAAAGAAAAAGAAACTGCTCTACAGATTCACGTATTTTTTCAGCGGCACGTTTCCCTTTTTGTAAACTAGAATTGCTTAACAGTATGCCAAACTCGTCGCCACCAAGACGCGCAATAAACTGCTCTTCACCAAGGCTTTTTACCTCTTCTTGTAATCGTTTGCTCAGCTTTTGTAGCAGCAGGTCACCGGCAGTATGCCCACACAAATCGTTGACTATTTTGAACTGGTCTAGGTCCAAATAGAGCACACACACTTGTTCTTCGTTGTGTTTGACGCGGCTTAACAAGTTTGAGGTTCTGCTTTCAAATGCCCGGCGATTGTAAAACCCTGTAAGTGAGTCGTGTTCAGCCAAATGTTGAAGCTGCTCTTCAAACGCTTTTCTCTCGCTAATGTTTATCAGCGTACCTTCAATTATTGTTTCTCCATTTTCCTCAGCTAACCTTGCAGACAAAATAACCCAAATAAACGCACCATCTAGATTGGTCATTTTGGTCTCATGGTCAATTACTTGTCCTTCTTCCTTCACAGACTTAACAAGTTTATTGAATTCTTTAAACTCCATGACATAGCCGTCGAGCACTAACCAATTACCATCAAAGCCTTCAATATTTTCCAGCCCAATAATGTTAAGAAAAGTGGGATTAGCACGCAGTAAATCGCCGCGCTCGGAAAACGTAAAAATACCTTCAAGCGCATTTTCATACAGCAATTCAAAACGTCTTAAGTGATTAATTGATTCTTGCTGCGCCCGCTCTCTTTTGCGTTTTTCTGAATTGATTTGTTCCGCTAAGGCAAGGGCAATAATAACTATCCCAATAACCGCGCCTATATTTCCGCCGTACTCTGTAGTAAACGATGAGGGCAATATGCCTATTTTGGTGAGCGACTTAGCAAGAATGCCAGCAAAATACGCAGACCACGCCCAGCAGAAGAATTTTGCGATGCGCGGGCTGTACTTCAGCATACCAATACAGGTGATAAAGACGCTGGACATTACTATTACCGTCATGCCTGCATTTAATTGCGCAGCTAAAGAATAGGGTAAAAAAAGTGTGACCAAGGCGCTTATGCAAGCAAGTACGCCAACGCATTTGGTAACGTGGTCAAGCCAGCTGGCCTTAGGAGGGCGCAACAAAGCACGCGTAAAGAAAATAGTAGCAGTGATGCCAATGGAGATAAACGTAATAGCAGACAACTGATTCCATTGGGTGGCATTTGGCCAAAACCACTTGTACGCATAACCATCAAGCGACGCGTGAACACCCGTCATGCAGATAATGTAAATACTGTACAGAAGATACGTTTTTTGGCGAATGAGTATCGATAGGCAAAAATAGTACGCACTCATAACGAGTAACGCGCCCAAGAAAAAACCATATAAGAAGCCCACATTCTGTGAATGTTGTAAAAACGCTTCTTGCTGCCAAATGGTGATGGGGAATTGCAATGTACCGCGGGTTTCTATTCTTAGCAGAATACTTTTTGACTCACGAGGAGCCATATTGAATGGAATAACAAACGTGGGGTGGTCAACAGGTCTTGCAGAATAAGGCAGCAGGTCGCCTAGGGAATAATAATCGGTTGGCTCAGCAGCATTGCCTTGTTGCGATGAATAAGCGTAAAACGTAACGTTATCTAATAAGGCGTAGTCGATGTGAAAATAAAGTGACAGCGCTGTTTCGCCTTCATTATGAGCCTGAAGATTTAGCCAAACCACTTCTTCTATGAAACCCAAGTTGGGGTTTCCTTCAGGAATCGCTTCCCACTCAGAGGCACTGAGGCCGCGGATATCATCCACCGCTGCATTGCCCTGCGAATCGATATAAAATCGAATATCGGCGGTGGGGTTAACCGACGTTATCGCTTGTGACAGGGTAACCGCTTTTTCGTAGGCGTAACACTTTTGCCCACCCTGTGTAAGGGTAAAGAGTACAAAGAAAACAAGAACCACTCTGTACAGCATAAACTCCCCAAGTCTGTTTTTGCATGGAAATACAGCGCACTGCCCTGGCATGTGGAACGGGTGATAAACACGTTTTTTCATCGTTTATATTGATGTTACCAACAGTGGTTGTAAATGTTTAACTGGTAGTGCCACTTACCCTTCGAAGCTACATCATGTTAAGGATTGTTCATATTCGCCATTAGTTTGAATAGGCGAACCTTTGTATTTATGGCTTCTGAAACGGGAGCGGCGTAGCGAGTTGATTAAGCTCTTCAAACTTATCTGATGCAAAAAAAGGAATATGTATTTGGTCGGCAATTTTCTCTGCCAGTCTTTTCATCAACACATTTTGAGTCTGAAAAACAATACCTATACAGCCGTAATGGCTTAGTGCTAAAAGTCTTCCCCTTGCGTGATAGTCAGCCTCAGGTGTCGCAAGGGTGCACGGCGTTGAATGTACATAGAGTACCCATTCACTCAATGTGTGTACCGCACGCTCTAGTGATTGGCACAATAGTGAAACGCCTTCTTCGTTAAATGCACCCTCAAGATAGCAATGGACAAGCTTTCCCTCGACGACTAGATGGTGATGTCCGTGGGCTGCGAACGAATAAGCATGTAGCTTTCGCTTTCTAGTGTGGTGTGTTCTATGCCCCATTCGGTACTCTGTGGTGAAAGTTTAACCTCGCCCTAAGAGTAAAAACAAAATGTGAAGAAAATATGGGGAACGCGCAACAATGCATCATTTAATGAAAGCAGGGCGCGTATTAATTTTCATAATAATCTTTAGTTACAACACAGTTTCTACCTTGTGCTTTTGCCTGATAAAGCGCCGCGTCTGCCAACCCAATAAGTTTATCAAGTGGCGTCTCAGATGAGCCAAAGCACACGCCAAAACTAGCGGTAAATGTAATGGATTTATCGCTCACGCAAACACATGTTTTCTCCAGCTCTTTACGCGCACGCTCTGCTATCAGCATTCCCAAATGAGAGGACTTCGACGGCGCTAGAATTACGAACTCTTCCCCTCCCCATCGACATACCACGTCATCCAGCCGAAAGTGATCTTTAAGCAACATGGCCGTATGCTTAATGACCGCATCCCCGGCATTGTGCCCATGAGTGTCGTTAATAAGCTTGAATCTGTCTAAGTCACACACAACCACACAAAGCATCGCTTGCTGCTTTCGCAGCTTAAGATAGTGTCTTTGCAAAAAGGTGCGATTAGGCAGTCCGGTTAATGGTTCGACTAAAGAAGACCTTTCTAAGAAAAATTTGTATTGAAGTAAGAACGCATAAGTTACAGCTAAAATACTTGCCACAACAGCGAAGGTCATAAACGCATTTACTAGCAATGTTTGGGTGATAGTAGCTTTTCTCTTTTCCATTGGAGTTAAGAGCAACAAACGCCACGCTAATTCTCGAATTGGAATTTGCGATATCATGTACTCCTCTGAGCGCATGAATACAGATTGTCCATCTAGGTCCTCAACACCCATTAGGTTGCCTGAGAAGGCGTCAAGATCAGCCAAGCAAGGTGCAGATTCGTCTACTTTTAACAAATCAGCGAACGAGGTAAGAACAATTTCGCTGTTATCGTCAACAAAAATGAAGTCGTAGCCATATTGCTTCTTAAGCTTATCGAATGCTTCCAAAAAGGTGCGCACGGGTTTTCCTACCCCGATATAGCCCAAAAAATTCTGATTTTTATCGACCATTTTAACGTCAAAGAATACATGGATATTTCCAGCCTGCCCCAAGTCAGCCATAATACTTTTATCTTCCTGCATCGCTTCAAAGTACCAATAGACTTTGCCTTCTTCGATATCAAAGATGCGGCCATCAGACATGTATTGTTTTCTCGACGCTTCTAACGCAAGAAACACTGTAAGACCAAACTGCTCCTCGAGCGCTTTGAGTTTATCCACAATTACTGACTCGCTAACGTCAGGTTGTGTTAACGCATTTTCGAACACTGCGCTTTTTGCAAATGACTCGGCAAGATAAAGTGGTTTAAGCAGGTCTTGTTGAACAAGCTCGAAAACGGGTGTCACTGACTTTTGCTGAATCTGGTTTTGTTCAATAACAATATTATTGATGGCACAGTAAGTAATTATGAAGAAAGTAAATAGAAGCGCGATGATGAGAACGCGCAAAAACGCACGGGATTTAAAGTAGAGTTTGGCATCTAACCGTCTATGCATAAAACATCCAAATCAAAGCTTTGAACTACATTAGGGGGAGAACCTAATATCACGCTATAAGGATATCGACGAAATGTGGGTAAATTATGTACTCTTGTAAATCTTTTTTAACCCTCTGATATGGATATGAAAAGCTATCATTATGCCTTTTTAGAAAGGCACTGGCACTAATCGAGCTTGAGTATACGTTTACTTTGTTCAGACGCATTGTAAGCACCAAACTCTTGAGCAAACTTTACAACAGTTTGGCTATTTAACTCAGAATAAGCTTTTGATTGATAGGCACTCTTCAAAGCTAATAGCATATCTCTTAACGCCTTTTCTCCTTTTGAGGAAACGGCGAGATCTTCATCCCACACATGTGCTAAAACCATACCACGAGCGTAAACAAGATCTCTTGCCTGTGCCTCTGCGAAAAAACTGGCAGCTAACTGCGAGTTAGTCCACTCCTTTAAGCTGGAATTAGTCACTAGTTCGTTTGCTTCTGTCAAACTCGCTTCATATTCACCTTCATCAATAACACCAGACTTCAGAAGAATTTGGTTGCTTACATAGTTGGTGAACCCTTCTGTAAACCAAGAAATTTGATTCTTATCTTCTACAACCGCACCAAAAGCGTTCGGCAGCCAATGATGTAAGACTTCGTGAGAAAACAAAGCATTAATGTTTTCTAAGTTCAGGTTTTGAGTAAAAAAGGCAGTAAAGCTGTTATGTAGCGCAATACCATTGGAAACAACAACGTATGGGTTTTCATGTTTATCCAACGGTGACACCACTCCCCAAAATGTACTATCTGCATTTATGTCATCCCAATACGCTTTTTGGTTCCTAATAATGCTTTTGAATTGACGGAAGAAAACCTCGTTGTCAAAAGCCCAATCTCCCCTCAAAAACAAGACGGTTTGCCCACTGGGACCTCGTTCATCCAGCTTTTGGTAGTCTCCTGCGACAAAAACTGTACGAAGAAAATTCACATTGAGCCCTTCAAAGAAATAGCTCTCGTTGCGCTTTTTGAGGCTGGCATGAAACGGAAATGTCTCGCTAAAACCTCTCGTTGTAACGTGAACTTTCACCTGCTCATTGAAGCGTTTATTCAAGTACGGCATAACTAACGAAGTTATTCCAATCCAATGAAAATAATTGTCTCGCACAATAGGCAATGTATAACCGATTTTGGTGGGGTCTAAACTGCTCGCCTCCACAGCCTCCAAATCATATTTAACCTGTATATCCTGAAAAGGTTTGTGAGTTAACTCAATCTGGGTATTACCATTTTTTGATAACGCAATAGTCGACGGCAAGACTTGTAGATTCTTTACGCCCAAATGCGCTGAAGTTGCATTTGCCCAAGCCAATGGGAGGGTCAAATATGAAGTCGTTGTATTTCCTACGTTGTAATCAATAACGATAGAATATGTTGAGTTAGACGATTTAACGACAACATAGTGAATTTCTAGCTCACTAGACTGTACGTTATATGTGAAAGACATAACGAAAAGCAGTAGGTATTTACGAAGTGCTTTGCTGTTTTTTGATAAGAAGCCTATGCATTCTAGGGTTGGTTTTTTTGACATGCTTTTGCAGGCACATTGTAGCGCATTACGAATCCATCGTTTTTGAGTTGTATTTTGAACAATGAGCCACTAGCCGTGACAATTCATCTATAGCCTATGCTCACCACCATCCTTGATGATAAGCATAAACCAATGTACTTACAGAAAAGACTGTGTGATTACAGTTTGTCATATGCAAACTAAGTTGGAAAGTAGCCACGGAAGTGGCAATTGGGCAGTGACTCATTGAACCAAATCACGCAACAATACCGCACTATTATCAGCTAAACTATTGTATTAGAGGCACTCAATCAACAATAGAATGTAATTCTTTATCGACCTTATTAGATAGAAGGATAAGCCAGAATGATTCAGCTTGAGTCGCGTGCAAAGGCACTGGCAATCAAATTTCATGCCGGACAAACCAGAAAGGCAAATGGCGCCCCATACTCGGAACATCTGGCTGAAGTAGTAGATCTGTTAAAACATGTTGCTAATGTCGATGATGAAAAAGTTATTGCGGCTGGCTGGCTTCATGATGCTCTTGAAGACACTGATTGCTCTCGATCCGACATTGCAGATAATTGCGGGGAAGAGGTTTTAGAGCTCGTTATTTCATTGACTGACGACAAAACGAAGCCATTATCTGAGAGAAGAGCTAGCGTACTGAAGAAGTTGGAAGATGCTCCTGAGAGCATTCGTTTATTGAAACTTGCTGATATCACTTCCAATGTGGCCTTATTGCCCAGTGATTGGAGTAATGAAAAAACAATGAGCTATCTGAAATGGCTGGATGAAGTTGCTCTCGCTTGTAGTTCAGCTTCTGGGTTATTGTACGAAAGATACCTCTCTTTACGTCATCAATATTTTTAGCAAAATAGATGCACTGTGATCGAATACTTTTCTGACGCAAAAAACGTCGTTCCAAGTGGCATCTATGTACGTTTTACAGCCATTAGCTGTCTGAGCTTTCACAAACTTGATATTCATGGCACGATGAATAAAGACGCGAGATGGTCGCAGGAGATTTTGCATCTTTAGAAAATTGCAGGGTAACCCTCACTGATTGCAATTATTTTTCCCCGAGTAAATCAGTGTCTTTCGAAATGGTTTGTGATGAGTAAAAAGCGATATGACAAGTCGTTCAAAAAGGATAAAAACAGTTGGCTTTTGCTCCTACGTCGCTAATTTTTGGCCAACTATTTTGTTGCCTATTAACGAGGTTTTAGACATTTAAAAAAAGTTTCGCTACGTGGCAGTAGCGACAGGAAGTTAGAAAGGATTGGTTTGCAATCCGCAACTCAGCGATACGAGTGGTAATTCTGACTAACTTCTCTGCCAATCGGGGCCGCAAACCTCCGGTTATCTCATTGGCCACTTTAAACCGTGGTCACTGAGCGCGCTCGGTGATTACTTTGGAATGGTTCAATACCATGAAAAAACTAATTTCCGTAAAGGTGACTATCGATGTTGCTAAAATAATCTCAGCAATTGCTGGCCTTATTTGGGTTTTACATCATATTACAGTCGCTTAAAAAAGTCCTTGGGGTAACGTTAGTTGCCTCAAGGCACCCAATTATTTACAAACACATTCAGCCCCTCGCAGGCTCGTTTAGACAGTAATACAAAGGCTCTGTCGCTTCGTTAAGATTTTAGCTCAGAGTTAGACACATAAATAGGGAACAAAATTGAATTCCGAGGAAAAGATTTATCAACGAATAGGGGAGTTTGCTGTATCTTTTCAGTGGTTAGAAAACAAGCTTCGTGAAATTGGTTGGTTTATCTTAGACCCTGAGCGTTCTGAATGGCCGCCGAAGAGTTTACGAAAGCTCACCAATCAGAAACTGATAAATAAGATACATGAACTCTTTTTCGAAGCTTTGCCCAAATGCAAGCTACCAACCGAGTTGGAAAAAGAATTCAAAGAGTCAATGGATTCATGCGCAGAGATACTTCATGAATTGCGAAAGGATAGAAATCGGATACTCCACTCAGCATTTATAGAATTAAAGGCCGGCGGCGAGGTACAATGCCTAATGAGATCCAATCCGCGATATGAAATCGATGAAGAGACTGGTGCCCCCCTGTTTGATCAAGAATATTTAACACCTGATTCTTTTGACAAAGAAATGAAAAAAATAGGTGAGGCCGCACTATTTATAAACAGAGCTTACGCTCAGCTCCTACAACGGTATCCAAATGGTGGCGCCTAACAAGCCACTACAGACACTGTACATTCCACTGTTTTGTGTTGCTAGCTGCTGAGCACAGCCTAAGGTTTATGTATATGTCAGGCCATATTATCCATATAATTTGAGGTAAAGTTGATGACCGAAATATTTTTTTCTTATGCTCATGCTGATGAAGAACTGATGAACGAGGTTCGTAGGCAGCTAATTGTGTTTGAACGCCAAGAAAGAATAATTAAATGGTATGACCGCATGATTCCGGCAGGTTCATCGTGGCGTACGCAGATAGATGAACGTATTAAAAGCGCGAGAATTATTTTACTCTTCATGAGCCCACACTTTATTGAGTCGCAATACTGCTATGAAATTGAGGGGAAAATTGCATTGGAGCGGAGCCGAACAGGTGATGCTACGGTAATTCCTGTTGTTCTACGTCCATGTGCTTGGGACGCATCTCCTTTTTCTGAATTACAAGCTCTGCCTCTAGATGCAAGGGCTATTTCTAGTTGGGATGACATCGATGAAGCAAGTTTAGATGTTGCTCGTCGAGTCATGCAAGTGGTAGATAGCATCAACGAATAGAAACGTAGTAAGAAAATAAAGCGGACTGCTAAAAGATGGTGTTATTTTATGTATAAAATACAAGGGGTTTCACATAACAAAAAGGGCTTTCGCCTTAAGCCCAAAGCTTAACTGCTAAATCAGGAACTCAAGAACAATTTAGGGAAGAATAATGCAAGAGCCTGTGAGAATAAAATTTATTTCTGCTGACATCTCAAAAAGCGATATATCAGGGAGAAGAGAGCCGAAAGAAATCGAAATCAATGACGATACCAATGAAGATCTAAAACCGCTTTTAAAGTTCATCAATAAGACCCTAGATATTGATAACTTAATCGTGTTAGCAGGTTCAGGAACATCGCTAACTTTTAACGAACGAGGCCAGCCATATATTGCTCCAAGCATGAGGCACCTTTGGCAAGCGTGCATGCAAGCTGACCCTGAGCTATTTAGGAAGACATTAGCTGCAACAAATTACGATAAACTTCAGACAAAGAAAGATACGCATGGAAATGCTGATCCCGATATTGAATTGTTACTGTCTCTTTGTGATTCCTCTCTCGCTGTAGGTGACTTATCACCAACTAGAACCAATCAGGTCGAAAGCTTTCTCAACAAAGCTAAAAAAATAATATTGGAAAAAACTGACTTTACCGACCTAATTAGTGATGAGGCAAAATGGGCCAGCCACGATAAATTTTTGAGGGCAGTGGGAAGAAGAAGTGCTCAGCAAAAAAGACTTAAATTATTTACCACAAATTATGATTTAGCTTTTGAGCATTCTGCTTCTAATTCGGGGTTTGTGGTGATCGATGGCTTCGAATTTTCCAACCCTTCATATTTTAATCCAATGTGGTTTAACTATGACATTGTAAACAGGTGTCAATCGGGAAACAAAGACGGGTCTTACATAAGCAATGTTATCCAATTGTACAAAATGCACGGCTCCGTTGACTGGCGTAAAATTAATGGACGAGTTAGGAAAGTATACGCAGATAGTAACCTAGGTGATCCCGTATTTATTTACCCAAGCAGCAGTAAATATCAATCTTCTTACGACTCTCCTTATCTGGACATGATGACTTCATTTCTAGATGCAGTTAAGCAGCCCAAAACAGGTGTCTTATGCCTAGGGTTTGGATTTAATGATAAACATATTAATAATGCTTTAACTATGGCGCTAAGAACTAATCCTGAATTCATGATGATGGTTGCAACAAAAGATCCTTTTAGTACCAATGGTTCATTTAATTCTGATATAAGACAGTTGCTGCTTTCTGCGATCGAACATGGAGATGGAAGAATCGCAATCCTAGATTCAACGTTCGAAGAGTTTGCCAATATACTGCCAGAAAGAAGAGGAATGAGCCCAGAAGAAGATCTGTTCAAACTCTTCGAGAAGTTAACTGCGACTGCAAACTAAGGAAAGTTTTAATGGATTATGCTAATTGGTTTTCTCCATATGATTCATCTAGACGGATAGGGAGTGTAATAAACGTTTCCGCTACAGAAATCATTGTCAATCTCTCGCAAGCTGGCACAGGTGAGCCAAGTTGGTCATTTGGTAATAAAATTGCTGCTGGTGAAGTCAATGAATTTGTTTTCATCGATGTTGGTGCAACTGCAATATTTGGGCGTTTAGTTAAAGTTTGGCTTGAAGGCGGCGAACGTCTCTCTGTAGACGCTCTAACAGATAAGCCAACTCTTAATCATCCTATTGGATTGGTTCAATTATTAGTAAGTATTGAGCCATCTAGTGGCCGCAACTATAGAGGCATCAAGTTTCATCCGAGATTAGGTAGTCAAATTTATTCTGCGCACCCTCACTTAGTTTCCCTGCTTGCTGAGGGAAAACAAGATGAACACTCGAATCAATGTCACTTGCCAATAGCGACACTTCCTCATGACGACGCAGTAACTATTAACGTTACTCCTGAAAAGCTGTTTGCACGACATTGTGCAATTCTAGGAACAACAGGTGGTGGCAAAAGCTTTTCAATGACAAACATTATTGAACAAGTGCATCTTGCCGGTGGCAAGGCCATTATTATAGATCCAACAGGAGAATATAATTCCTTAAATTGTCATAGCTATTATGTTGGGAACCATCCAAATGCAACACCGCAAAATCAACTAACATTCCCACATTGGCAGTTTACAGACTCTGATATAAGAGCTTTCTTACGACCATCAGCGCAAAGCCAATCCCCTAAATTAGATGCAGCAATAGAAAGCCAAAAAGTAGTAACTCAATACCATCAGCGCCAAGGTCATGGTTTAGCAATCTCCCCTAACTATATACTGCTGAAAGCTACCCAAACTAAATATCCATTTGAGCAAGCTTTGCTAGGTATAAATCAAACTATTCACTCGACTCCTTGGAATTTTTCGAATTTAGCTGAACAAATTGTCCAAGAGTGCGTATGGCCTAATGGAGGAAGTGCTTCAAACCCAAATCCTACTGTTTGGGGTGGTAGAGCTGACAATGATGTAGGGCATTGCCTAAACTTAATATCTAGGATTAAAGCCTATTCTAGTAACCCTAACCTTAAATGGATGATAGATGTAAACCCTTCGCTAACAACAGTACCAGATGTAATTGAAGGCTTTTGTTCACCTCAAAACACTCAACGAATTATCAGGCTTGATTTGTCCGAGGTCCCTTTTGAAGCTAATTCAAGAGAGATTTTAGTAAATGCTATTGGAAGAAAGTTACTTTCCGTAGCAAGAAAGGGAGCGATAAATTATAACTCGCCACTTCTAGTATTTATTGATGAAGCACATCAATTCCTGAATAAGAAAGTTGGGGTCGATAACGGTAAGTTTGAACTAGATGCCTTTGGCAACATAGCGAAAGAAGGTAGAAAATATGGTTTAAATACTATTATCGCAACACAAAGGCCAAGAGATATTCCAGAAGATGTACTTAGCCAAATTGGTACACTTATAGTTCACCGATTAACTAATCAACTCGATCAAGAGATTATAAAAAAGGCTGTAGGTGCAATTGATCAGAGATCCGCTTCATTCTTGCCGACTTTAGGACAAGGTGAAGCGCTCCTACTAGGAGTTGATTTTCCATTTCCAATGACGGTGAAAATGAAGTTCCCCAATAACCCACCAGCGTCAAAAAGTGCTGATTATTCTCAAAGCTGGAGAACACCATGACGTTAAAAAAGCGAAAAGTGCCATTCATTAAAAAACTGTTATAAATAGTTAAGTGGAACCAATTTGGTTCCACTTTCTAACTTTGTTTGTCACTTTCCATCCTTGTTTCTGACTTTCCAACTTAGTTTGGATGTGACAGCACACAACTTTATTCGTTTTAAACCTACTCCACCGTTACCGATTTTGCCAAGTTGCGCGGTTGGTCTACGTCGGTACCCTTAATAAGCGCGACGTAATACGACAATAACTGTAGTGGCAATGTGTAAATAATTGGAGCGATGGGCTCCTCACAGTGCGGTACGTCGATAACGCGCATGGTTTCATCACCTTCAAAGGCTGCGTCTTTATCAGCGAACACATACATGATGCCACCACGAGCACGCACTTCTTCCACGTTAGACTTAAGTTTTTCCAGTAGCTCGTTATTTGGTGCGACAACAATTACCGGCATTTCATCGTCGATAAGCGCTAATGGACCGTGCTTAAGTTCGCCTGATGCGTATGCTTCAGCATGAATGTAAGAGATTTCTTTAAGCTTAAGTGCGCCTTCCATTGCAATTGGATACTGATCGCCTCGGCCCAAGAACAAGCTGTGGTGTTTATCAGCAAACTCTTCTGCAAGGTCTTCAATGCCACCTGTAATAGCTAACGTTTCTTCAAGCTTTGCTGGCAGGCTATGTAGCGCAGAGATAATCGCACGTCGGTCTGTTTCAGACATACCATTTTCCTCACCCAAAGCCAGTGTTAGCATCAAAAATGCCGTTAACTGAGTAGTGAATGCTTTGGTTGATGCTACGCCAATTTCGGCTCCTGCGCGCGTCATAAAGGCGAGGTCAGATTCACGTACTAAAGAGGAGCCAGGTACGTTGCAAATTGTCAGGCTCGACATGTAGCCCAATTCTTTTGCCAGACGAAGGGCAGCCAAAGTATCTGCTGTTTCGCCCGACTGAGAAATTGTTATAAGCAAGCTGTTCGGGTGCACCACTGATTTGCGATAGCGGAACTCTGATGCAATTTCTACATTGCACGACACGTTAGCGTATTGCTCTAGCCAATAGCGCGCTGTCATGCCCGCATGATAGCTCGTTCCACAGGCAATAATTTGTACGTGTTTTACTTTACTAAAGATGTCTGCGGCGCCTTCGCCAAAGATCCCTGACACAAGGCCATTTTCGTCAATACGATTTTGCAGCGCATTGCGCACTACTGTTGGCTGTTCATGAATTTCCTTAAGCATATAATGACGATAGCCAGCTTTGTCACCCGCGTCATGCTCAACATTTGATTCGATAACTTCACGTTCAACCGGCGCGCCATCTTTATCAAAGATGCTCACTTCGCGACGAGTGATTTCGGCTACATCACCCTCTTCCAAAAAGATAAAGCGGCGAGTTACTGGCAACAACGCCATTTGGTCAGATGCAATAAAGTTCTCACCCAAGCCCAACCCAATAACAAGGGGGCTACCAGAACGCGCAACCACTACGCGACTAGGATCATCTTTGTCCATAATCACTGTGCCGTAGGCACCATGGAATGTTTTTACCGCGCTTTGAACCGCATTAAGTAACGATTTGCCTGTATTTAGTTCTTCATGAACCGTATGGGCAATGGTTTCGGTGTCTGTGTCGCTGGTGAAGGTGTAGCCTTTTTCAGCGAGTTGCGCTTTAAGCGTGACATAGTTTTCAATAATACCGTTGTGCACAACGGCTACGCGGTCTGTTGAAAAATGTGGGTGTGCATTTGCTTCGGTTACACCGCCGTGGGTAGCCCAGCGTGTGTGTGCAATGCCGGTGCCGCCAAGTGCTTCTTCCTGCGCCACGGCGTCGGCAAGCTCTTGAACTTTGCCCGTGCGACGAATTCGCTTTAACGTACCGTCTTGCTGCAAAAGCGCCACACCAGCCGAGTCATAGCCGCGATATTCAAGGCGTTTAAGTCCTTCTAATAGAATTTCTACCACATTACGTTCGGCAACAGCGCCAACAATTCCACACATAGTTATTCTCCATTGAGCGCAGCAACGATAACCGCGACGCCCTGATTTTCAATACGTTGTTTGTCTTGTTCACTTATGCCATCGTCAGTGATCAAAACCGAAATAGTGCCCCAACCTAACTCTAGGTTGGGCATTTTATGCGTTAACTTTTTAGAGCTGGCCATTACAACCACTTTACTGGCCGCCGCTGCCATGGCGCGCGTTACGCCAGTGAGCTCATTAAATGTTGTTGTACCGCGATCCACATCTATACCCGCAGCACCAATAAAGGCCACATCAAAACTGTAGGCACTCACAAGTTGCTCAGCCATAGCTCCCTGAAACGACTGAGATTGAGCATCCCACGTGCCACCCGTCATTAGTACAGTTGGTTCTTTTTCACACTGTGTTAAATAATTCGCAGTGGCAAGTGCGTTCGTCATTACCACCAACCCACTAATGGTCGATATATACGGTAACAAAGAGGAGGTTGTTGAGCCGCAGTCAATCACCAGTTTACTTGAGGGTTTGACCAGTGAAGCCGCACATTGACCAATGTGAGATAGCGATGATGACGGTGTCTTTTTAAGCAAATCAACGGAAGGTGTTGCAGAGGCAGCGGGCACAGCGCCCCCGAATTGACGAATAATAAGCCCTTGGTCATTCAATGCGGCAAGGTCTTTTCTTATCGTCACTTCTGAGGTCGCAAATTGCGCGGCAAGGGTATCGACTTGAGTGTGCCCATTGTCATTTATCCATGCCACAATGGCTTGACGCCTGGCATCTACAGACTTACTGCTTTTCAATTTATACGTACCATACTGTTTGCATCAACGCGCTATTGCACAGCATTCAGCCTTTGTTTAACGCTTAACAAGCGGTTTTTGCTTCGATTTAAATTTCAAAACGAAAGTTATTATTTATATTTTGAAAGAATGCTATGTCATTGACATGCGAAGTTCAAGCGATTTGTTTAATTAAACATCACTTTTCTTTGCTCATCACTGGCTTTTAGCGCTAGTTCAATTGTACGAATAACGCTAACGACACTTTCTGCATCAGCAGGTAACGGGCCATGGTTTTTAATGGCTAGCGCAAGCTGCAAGAAGAATGAGAGATATTGCCCGCGCTGAGTAGGCACAGTGTGCTGGTCAGTGCCATCAGCTAGAGTTCCATGCTCGCTATCTTCAGTTACTGCCCACCTATCATCATCAAGCGAAAGCTCCGCTCTTAATTGGTCCTCTTGCGGATCTAAGTAAAACTTACGAAAACTACCTTTTGTACCTTGCACATCAAAACGCAACGTTGCGCCACCTTGAAAAGCGGAACTTCCCAACTTAACAAGTTTGTCGTTGTAGTGAAGTGTCACGTCAAAGCAGTCGTCCGACTGCCCCCCGTCTCTGAGCGTTAACACGTCTGCAGATACAGCATGAGGTTCACCAAAAAGCTGAAGCGCTTGGTCAATAAGATGTGGGCCTAAATCCCAGAAGATGCCGCTACCCGGTCCCGCGTTTTCACGCCAACGATTTCGGGGAATAGGGCGAAACCGATCAAAGCGACTCTCAAACCGCTTTATGTCACCCAATGTTCCTTCACTCATCAGCTGTTTAATGGTAAGAAAGTCACCGTCGAAACGTCGGTTATGATAAACACATAGCTTCTTCTCGTTCGCTTTGGCAATGTCGACTAACGCCTGAGCGTCGCGCTCACACAGCGTAAACGGTTTTTCTACCAACACGTGACATCCCTTTTCTAGCGCGTATTTAGCTTGTGAAGCATGCAGGTGATTGGGCGTCGTTATTACGACAAGATCAAACTTGCTATTACTAAGCGCTTCATCAAGTGAAGCATATATGTCAGCGTTGGGTAAAAGTGCATGAACGTCATCGGGCCTTGACGACACAACGGCATCAAGGCTGTATTCAGATAAAAACGACAGGAAAGGCAGATGGAATGTCTTGGCGGAAAAGCCAAAACCAACTAGCAATGTGGAAATCATTAGCGCTCCTTAAAAGCAAAACTCGCCTACACAAACAAAAAACGGGGCGATGAAAAACATCAAGCCCCGCTCTTTACTGTTACTCGAACCTATTAGCTTATGACTTTTTCGTCGGTCGCGGCCAATTCGCAATATTGCGCTGCTTACCTCTCGCCACCGCAAGCGCCTTATCTTCTACAGCAGAAGTAATCACCGAACCAGCACCAACCGTCGCATCTGCGCCAACCGATACAGGCGCAACCAGCGAAGAATTCGAACCAATAAACGCATTCTCACCAATGGTAGTTTTTGATTTATTCACGCCATCGTAGTTGCAGGTAATAGTACCTGCACCGATATTTGCGTTTGCGCCCACCTGCGCATCGCCCAAGTAGGTCAAATGGTTCGCTTTTGCGCCTTCTCCTAAAACGGCTTTTTTCATTTCAACAAAATTACCCACCTTGGCGTTTTTGTGCATAACAGCACCTGGGCGTAATCTTGCGTACGGGCCAACAACACAGGCTTCACCCACCTGCGCATCTTCGATAATCGAGTTTGCTTCAATGGTTGCATTCTCAGCAATAGTGCAGTTGCGTAAAATGCAATTAGCGCCAATAGTAGCGTTGCTGCCAATAGTCACATTACCTTCAACAATTACATTAACGTCAATGACAATATCGTTACCCGTTTGAAGAGTGCCGCGCAAATCAAAACGAGATGGGTCTAACAGCGTAACCCCATTAGTCATTAGCGCGTTGGCCTGACGCTGTTGTAATGCACGCTCAAGATTCGCAAGCTGAAGACGATTATTAACCCCTTCAACCTCGACCGCTGATTCAGGTTGAGCAGACTGTATACGCTTCCCTTCTGCGGCTGCCATAGCAATCACATCAGTCAAATAGTATTCACTCTGAGCGTTGTCGTTGCTCAAATCACCCAGCCAGCGTTTTAAATCTGCTCCCGACATCATCATCATGCCAGTGTTAATTTCTTTAATCTCGCGCTGTGCATCGGTAGCATCTTTATGCTCGACAATGGCAGTGATGTTGTCATTCTCGCGAACAATTCGCCCCATGCCTGTTGGATCATCTAGCTCAACAGTGAGCAGTGCCAAATCGCACTGTGCTTTAACCGCTTTTAACGCGCTTAAGGTTTGTTCTTGTATTAACGGCGCATCGCCAACCAATACCAATACGTCTTCACTATCGCTAATATGCGGTACTGCCTGCAGAACAGCATGACCTGTACCCAACTGTTCTGCTTGCAAGCACCAGTTCAGATTTTCTTCACTGATCGACGCTTTCAGCTGGTCACCGCCATGTCCGTAAACTAAGTGGATGTTTTCAGCACCCAATGACTGTACGGTATTGATGATTCGTTGAACCATAGGTACACCACCTACCTTGTGGAGTACTTTCGGCAAAGAAGACTTCATACGGGTACCTTTTCCCGCAGCAAGAACGACGACTGAAAAAGCCATAAAATTCCTTTAGTTTGCTAAGACGTAAAACAGAGCGTATTGACGTTTGCGCTTAACTGTTACCCAGATTCCAACAAGTTTCAGGCAATGAATGAAGTGCGAAGGTCAATGTATTTAACTATAACGAAGTCGTAGTGTAACTAAGGTCTGATAAGTTGTCAGCGAAACATTGCGCACAAAGCTGAATCGAGCCCAAGTTTTTGCCATCTTGTCATTTAGTCTAAATTGATGAAAAAACGTACTCAAAAAATAAACCCACGCTAGCAGTTAGTACATGCAACAGTTATACTTAAGCCATTGGCTTAGGACTCGGTCAGGCAAGGGAGCATGCGTAGTCTGTGAATACATTTAGAACACTGCATAGAAGCATACTGGTACTTTTTGCGGTGGTGGTTATTGCCATCGTCACATTGGTGCATTTCAGTATTTCAAAAATCGTTGCTGAGCAAAGTCGAGCACAGCAGCAATCATTATCGCCCGCGATCTCATTGATTGTCGAACAGTTACTTAAGCCACTGCACATCTCTGAAGCATTAGGTCATTCCACCGAATTAGTCGACTTAATGATGGGTGACGACATTGACGAAAAAGCCGTTTTTAAGACATTGGATCGTCTTGAAAATGAATTTGGCCTTTCTTTTTTTATTGCCAATGAAAGTGATAGAAAGCAATACAACTCTGATGGTTCAATTATTGATTTAGTTGAAGGGGAAGTTAGCTGGTACTTTAAGTATCGTGACCACCCTGCTGATGCCGTGGCCGATATTGGTAAATGGGAAGACACACATTTTTATATCGACATAAAAATACATGACGAAACGGGACGTTTTTTAGGTTTCTTCGGTGTGGGTAAAAGCTTGAGAAGCTTTGTTGAAGTGTTCGATACATACAAACAAGAATATGGCTATGACTTCTTATTTGTCGATGGACAAGGCGACATTATGCTGTCATCTGACCCCAATTTGATTGCGTCTTATTCTGAGTTCACCAACCTGTCGGAACTTCCTTGGTATGCAAGCTTACCGCTGGCTATTCAAGACGAACAAGCCTTAAATAACAAGCTGGTTACCATAGACCAAAAAGACTTTCTCATTGCAGAAGTTAAACTAAACCAGTTTGGTTGGACCGTGTTTTTGCTTAGCCCTCTTGAAGATAGGCAAGCCGAGATTTCACAAGCATTTATCTTCAGTGTAGTAACACTGCTGGTTGTCGTATTCTCACTCTTTTTGTTGATATACAATTTGCTGTATTACTTTCGAAAAGACATGCAGCCTGATCTCATTGTGCGCCATACAACACGGCTTCCTGAAAAAGACAATTTACAGTTAATCTACACAAGTTTGTTAGCTGAACATAAATCGCTAAGTCTTATGCTGATTAGCATTGACGACTTTACTGATATTATTGACGCCCATGGAAGAAACACGGGCGATGATATCCTAGATAAGGTAGCAGGGTATCTGACGGAACGCCTTCGTGAACAAGATATCTTAGGGCGTTGGAGTAGCGAAGAGTTCGTCGTTTTACTGCCAAACACAGGCCCACACGTCGCTTTCGATAGCGCTCAGAATATTCGTCATGGTATTGCTACGCTGCCATCTTTGCCCGAATTTCCCGATTTGCAGATAACCGCTTCTATTGGTATTTCATACACGGCGTCTAACCGTGCAATGCATGAAGTAACAGCACATGCCGAAGATGCGCTGTATCAGGCAAAACGCGATGGCAGCAACTTAGTCAGAATGCAACTTATTGAGTAGCGGCGCTTTCCTTAGGCCGCTTACTCTTTAATACGCCAGTGGTTAGCGCCACACCGAATAATATCATTAACCCACCAATGATAGTTTGTGCAGAAAGGTGCTCTTGCAAAAACACCACGCCCCATACAATACCAAAAAGCGGTACGAGATAAGCAACGGTAATCGCCTTCGCAGGGCCAACATCGGCAATTAGCTTAAAATACAAAATATAGGCAATACCAGTGCCCCCTATAGCAAGGGCTACCGCATTCATCCATGCATAGGTGCTTGGCATAGTTGCTGGCAGCGTGGCTAGCGCAAACGGCGCTAGCATGACACTTGCTATTGCTTGGCTGCCTGTTGCTACAACTAAGGGTTTTACACCTTGCAGCCATTTTTTCATCATGCTGGCTGCGATGCCATATCCCAGTGTAGCGAGTAAAGCGGTTAGAATAGGCACGAAACTAATTTCGCCTTCACCAAGTTTTTGCTGGCTAATGACAGCAACACCAATGAATCCAACAAATAGCCCTACCACAGCAGATTTGGTCAGCCTATCGCCCAACCATAGCCACGCCACAATGGCACCGAACATGGGTGCAGTGGCATTTAAAATAGCATTCACCCCAGCTTCTAAATGCAGGCTGCTGTAGTTAAATAGCACAAAGGGCACTGCAGTATTGGCTAGCCCAACAAGCCCTATTGCCAGCCAGTGTCGTCGAACCTCTTTAATAGAACCTGTCAGCATTAATAATGGCAGCAACACTGCCGTTGCCAACAAGGTACGAATAGCGACCAATACGTAAATGCCAAACTCAGGAGTGGCTACCCGCATGAAAATGAACGAGCCCCCCCAAATGCCAGCCAACACCAGTAAAGCAATGAGATCTTTTATTGCCATAATACGCCCTGGGCTCCTTCTAAATTCAGTAAAAATTGCTTTCTTGGTAATCCACCAGCATAACCAGTTAACGTTTTATTGCTGCCAATTACGCGGTGACAAGGCACAACAATAGCGATGGGGTTTTTTCCATTTGCCATACCTACAGCACGCACACCTTTCGGGTTACCGATAGTTTTGGCAATGTCCAAATAACTCGCGGTGTCACCATAAGGAATTTGCATCAGGGCTTGCCACACTTTTTGTTGAAACGCGGTTCCTTTGGCCGCAAGCGGTAAATCGAACTGCGTAAGTCTTTTTTCAAAATAGGCAGACAGTTGTTCACAGGCCTCTTGTGTTATGTCATTTGAAACCTGTGAACCTTGCCATTCTATGGGAGATTGCACATCGGTAAAACTAATCGCCGTTACACCGTTTGTATTGGCTGATACGAGTAAATCGCCTTGGGGCGTTTTGATATATTGTCTGTATTCCATTTTTAGCCGTTACCTCTTACTCTCTCGTTTTTTCGCCTACCCTGTTTTACAACGCTATTGTCATGTCTCTTTTTGCTGTCCAATCGAATCGCTCAACTGCCACAATTGCAGCGTGAGGTAGCTTCTCCACGGTGCAGCATTTTCAGGTG
Source organism: uncultured Alteromonas sp. (assembly GCA_964454185.1). Classification (GTDB taxonomy): domain Bacteria; phylum Pseudomonadota; class Gammaproteobacteria; order Enterobacterales; family Alteromonadaceae; genus Alteromonas. Next base: position 11,692 of record CAYVST010000038.1, on the reverse strand, counting down.
TTATAGGTAAGCACTGTGCTGTCTTGCGCACAATAAGATCGCCCCCAAGATAAACATCGGGGTTTCGCTCTCCGCGCATTCGCAAATAATCCAGTGTCCACGGCCCCACGCCTTTAATGGCTAATAGGGCCTCGTGTGAAGGCGATGCTCCATCACAGAAAAGCTGGGCAAACTGCCTTATAGCTGCTTTTCTGGCGCTGGGCATACGCAAAAAATCTAAGCTACTACTTGCCACTGCCTCAGGCAGAGGAAAATGGAATGCAGGCTTGTCACTTTGTTCAACGGCAACAGAAACAGGTCTTCCCAAGTGATGTACCAACAACGTCACTTGTCCTATTGCAGCCTTTACACTCACTTGCTGTCCAACAATTGCACGGCAACCGCTTTCAAAAACACTCCAAGCACTTGGCAAACGGAGCCCTTTGGTTAGCTGCGCATGCAGTAACCCGGCTTTTACTAGGCTATCTTCTATCAACAATGGGTCGGCATGAAGATCTAACATTGCCTTTATGTTTTCAATAACGCGATGGAGAACGGTTAAGTTACTCAGCGTTAGCGTAACAACAAAACCCCGACGCGTTTCATCGTGTTTGGCACAAAAGTACCCACTCTCTCCTTCCCATTCAAACCAACGCTCATAAGTGTCAGAGGTGACGGTTTCCATGCCATCAATAGCTCGCATAAGGAGGAATTCACGCACGTATTCCCAGTGGTATGGAGGGCGGTAGGACAAAAACAATTTCACGCTCTTTTGTGTACCGGCTTTTTGTTTGCGCAGCTTCGACGGCGTCGTGTTGCAATATTGCTCTATTGCACGCTGTAACTGCCGTAGTGATTGGTAGCCAACAGTAAATGCAATATCTGTCATGGAAAGCTGAGACTGCTGTATGAGCTGTTTCGCGAACAATGCACGATTCATGCTTTGAAACTGTTTTGGTGACATACCTAGTTCTTCCACCAAAAGCTTATTTAAATAGCGCTCACTTATTCCTAATCGCGCCGCGATAGCAGAAATAGACTCAACAGGAATTGCTGACAGTAGTGATATTGCCCTATTCACCGTCGCATTTACGCCTAACCACGCAGCTGATTGAGGCGCACTATCAGGCCGACATCGAAAGCAGGGGCGGTAACCGTCGTTCATCGCCGCAGTAGCGTGTTGATAGTAAGTTACATTTTCTTCTTTTGGTAGTTTGGCAGGGCAAATAGGGCGACAAAATATGCCCGTAGTTTTTACGGCGACAAAGAAGGTCCCATCAAAACGCGGATCACGACTAAGCCGAGCTTTTGTGAATACGGCATTATCGACAATATTGTCACTATCAGCATGCGGTTCTGACATATTTCTTTGCCCGTTTGACTCTAATGCATCTAGTCTATCGCGCATTAAAAAACATAGCGCGACAAAATCGGAACTGACTGTGAAATTTTGTATAATTGCTTACTCGCCTGGCATCGATTTGATCATTGGGCGCGCTATCCTCATAATGTTGGAATAAAAATAACGACCGCTACTGTCATTTTATAAACTATGCGGCTTAATGAGCTTTCTGTATGCTGAATTTGTTGCGCAAATTGATGTCGCGCATGCCCCTAACATGGCTGTTACTTGTTGTCTTCGTTCAAGCATTTCCCGTCAATGCGGATTGGCTTGATGATTATGCAAAGTACGTAAAAAGCGAGGCCAGCAAGTACAATGTCCCGGGCTATGCCTTTGTATTTTACGAACAAGGCAAAGCGCCACGCGTATATGTACACGGCAAAACCCTCAAGAGAAAGGGTGAAAAGGTGACTGAAAATACGGTATTTCGCCTCGCATCCGTATCTAAAACCTTCACCGCATTGCTTTCTGCAAAACTGGTAGAACAAAATCAACTGGCTTGGGACACGCCAATTAGCACGTTATTACCTGACATACCGTTTACAGGTGATGGCATGCAGTCACTTCAATTACAGCATATTGTCGGCCAGTCTAGTGGCTTTATGCCTAATGCTTATGACAACCTTATTGAAGCTGACTACTCTCTTGAACGCGTACTGAAGTCACTCGGTGAATTAGAGCCTTTGTGCAAACCAGGCGATTGCTACACATACCAAAATGCACTATTTGGAGCGCTGGAGTACTATTTCAGTAGTCACAACACGTCTTACTCGGCGCAAATGCAAACCCAGCTTTTTGACCCACTGGGTATGAAAACAGCGAGTGTTGGTAAAGGTGGCCTGCTGGCTTCATCATCGTGGGCACACCCTCATATCGCGATAGCGCGTAATAAATGGCGAGAAGGAAATGTAGAAAGTAACTATTATCGCTTTTCACCCGCTGCAGGTGTGAATGCCAGCATTACTGACATGACCATTTATTTACAGGCACTGCTAGGTGAATTTCCTACGGTTATATCACCAGAGATGGTTGACTTTGTGACCACAGAACGCGTCAAAACAAAGCGAGAAACTTACCGACGTGGTTGGCGTGGCATGATTGACGATGCTCACTATGGTTTAGGTTGGCGAATCTACGACATTGATGGCGTTAAGCTGAACTATCACGGTGGTTGGGTAAAAGGTTATCGCGCCGATGTGGCGTTTTCACCTGAGCATAAAGTCGGTTATGTCATGTTAATGAATGCTGAATCTAATATGATTAACAACACAACCGCTCAGCTATGGAAACGCTATTTTGATAGTGTTGCCAGCGCCCCCAAATAACCAAGCCTTATGTCATAGGAAGCCAACACTCAGCAATACAACCAGAGGTGCCCTCTCGATTTATCAGTTGCATTGTTCCGTCGTGCGCTTCTGCTATTTGTCGACATAAGAACAAGCCAATACCGTTACCTTGCGCTTTCGTAGTGTAGAAGGGAACAAATAAATTGTCTGATGCAGGCAACCCCTTTCCACTGTCTATAACTTGAATTTTGGTGCCCTGCTGGTAATGCTGCCAACGAATTTTCACGCAGCTATTTGCGCTAGATGCCTCAACCGCATTTTTCATTATGTTAATCAGCAGCTGCTCTAGCTGATCTGGGTCAGCGTGTAAAACGACCTCGTCAGTATTTTCTATTTCAAACTGCCCTTCTACCAGCGTTACTAGCCGCGTGAAGGTACTCAACAACGGGACGTCTCTTTTCTCTGGTGGTGGTAGCTTTGCTAACCGAGTATAGGCATCAGTAAATCGCAACAGGCTGCCACTGCGCTCATGAATTAAGTTCAGTGCTTTTTCAAAGCTTGCATGCCACTTTGGTGTTTTTTCTTCGTCTAACCTCGACAACAAGGTTTGACTCACTGAAATTAAAGACGCAAGCGAATTATTTAGCTCATGTCCTAGTACTCTAATCAAACGCGTCCAAGCATGACGTTCTTCTTCTCTGAGGGTTCTCGACAAATCATTAATTAGCACAATTGAAAAGCGCTGCCCCTGCTGAATAAAGTAGTTTTTACGCAGCTCCCAACGCCCCCCTTGATTGGGAAACCAGTGGTCAACAACTTGTCCTGATTCATGACTTAATAAAGAGGACAAGTGCAGCTGCTCTGCATTGCGCCCAATCAAGTCTCCTTTGGGCTTACCGTATAATTTGCACCCTTTTTGATTGCAGTTTCTCAATACATCATGGCGGTCAAACACCAATACTGGTACATCGAATTCCGCCAATAGTTTATCTAGCAAAATGTCGGCTTCTATGTGTTGCAGCTTTTGTTGCTGTTTGTCGTGTGCTAACGCATTAATTTCTCTATACACTTCGCTCCAGGCACTGTCTTGGCGCTTTGCAGCAATGCGCATACTAAAATCGCCCAGGCGAAGGCTTTCAATAACGTTGGCAAGACTGTGAAAATGCCGCGACATCAGCTTTTTAATGTGTAGCGCGACGAATAACCAGAAAAGCAACAGCAAAGGAAAGAAGGTAATTATTGACAGCAAACTAAGATTAGACTGCCAGATTAATAGGGCAACGACCGACAAGAACACCGCACCAACTACGCATAGCCAGCGAAACACTATGTGTTCTAGAGGAGTGTTGTTATTCGCGTTAAAAATTGTAGGTTACTCGCTCACATCAGCATTGATGCTATCGCCATATTTCTCTAAACGACGATACAGCGCAGCTCGTGAAATGCCAAGCTTTTCTGCGGCAAGCAAAACATTGCCTTGATGAAAATCGAGGGCATTGGCAATAAGCAGCTTTTCCGCCTCCTCAATCGTTAACTGCATAAAATCATCATTACTTTGAACCGGCACCAACCCCAAGTCATGGCGAGAAATCTCATCTTCCATCGCCATCAAGATTGCGCGCTCTACACAATGAGATAGCTCCCTCACATTTCCAGGCCAGCTGTGTGCACTTAGAGCGTTAAGTGCGTCTTGGCTAAACCGCATGTTGGGCTTTCGATACTTCACTATTAAGTTGGCAAGTAAACTGTTTGCAATTGGAACAATATCTTCTTTTCGTTCACGTAACGGCGGTATTTCGATGGTGATGGTGTTTAAGCGGTACAATAAATCCTGACGAAACCGATTTGCCTCTATTTCTTCTTGAAAATTAACGTTGCTTGCAGAAATGATTCTAACGTTGGCATGCTGGGTTTTTGACGAACCTAGAGGTTCATATTCCCCTGACTCCAATACACGCAGTAACTTACCTTGTAGGCCTTTTGGAATATTGGCTATTTCATCTAAAAACAAAGTGCCCTTGTCAGCCATTTCGAAACGTCCCATTCGATTGGCTTTGGCATCCGTGAAAGCACCTTTTTGATGACCAAATAATTCACTTTCAAATAGCGTATCTGACAGTGCCCCCATATTTACACTAATCATTGGCGCGTCACGGCGCTCGCTCAAGCGGTGAATAACACCGGCAAACAAGCTTTTTCCAACCCCACTTTCTCCGGTGAGCAAGATATTAGCATCACTTACCGCCGTTCTTTCTATTAGCGCCATCACCGACTGCATACAGGGAGCATTTGCAATAATGTTACTTGCTTTTTCGCCCTGTTTAACGGCTTCGGTAAGACGGCGGTTGGCTTGCTTTTCCCTTGATAAACTAACTTGGTTTTGAATAAGTGATAGAAGGCGCGCGTTATTCCAAGGCTTTTCAATAAAATCGTTTGCCCCATGTTTTATCGCTTTTACGCTAATATCGATATTGGCCCATGCGGTCATCACAACGATGGGCAAAACCTTATCGCGCTGACGAATGGCTTGTATAAGCGCAAGGCCTTCCTCACCAGAAGTCGTGTCGATACTGTAATTCATGTCCATAATAACCAAATCAATCGCTTTGGTTTCTATTAGACTTGTCGCCGCAAGAGGGCTATCCGCTTCTAGTACATCATAGCCCTCAGGCTCAAGCATCAGTGTCAGTGAGTCTCGGATATGCGTCTGATCATCTACTACCAATATACGAAAATCTGACATGATGAAAACTCCTTATCATTCATAATACAGCGCTTGCTGAGGGTGTATGCGCGTTGCTCTTAGCGCAGGAAGCCACGTTGCAACTAACCCTACCATCATCAAAACGAGCGGCACAGCCATAAACGTAATAGGGTCGAAAACAGTAACGCCAAACAATACACTTGCCAAAAACTGCGCGCAAACAAAGGCTAACACTACGCCAACTACGGCACCAGCGATAACGGGTTTGGCAGCGTCCAGCACAATCCAGCGGCGTATCACACGGGGACGTGCACCAATGGCCATCCTAATACCTATTTCATTTGTCCGTTGCGTCACCATGTTGTCACTAATTCCATAAACCCCAATACTCGCTAGCAACAGTGCCACTGCAGCAAACACAGCCAGTACGGTCAGTAGCAGCTTTTCACCCACAATAGAGGCACGTGTTAAGTCGTCTAACGTCTCAAGTAAAATCATTGGTGCCGTGGCTTCCATCTGCACCGAGGTATTAAACATGACGTTCTTTATTTCACCTGGTTCAAGTGTAGATTTCACCAAGAAAGTCATTCCTGGGTAATGATGTTGCGTCACTGGTAAAAAGAATTCAGGCAGCGGTACCGAGCGCAACCCACGGTGTTTAACATTACCAACGACACCAACCACCGTGTGCGCGCCCCCCATCCAAATAGGCAGTGTGAGTACCTTTCCAAGCGCGGGTTCATTTGGCCAAATCGCTTTTGCTAAGTAGTCGTTGATCACCACGACTTTGGCACTGTCTGACGTATCGCGATAGTCAAACTCTCGTCCTTCTATAAGCGGCACGTTTAACAAAGAAAAGTAATTTGGCGTGATCGAGCGTACATTTGCCGTGGGCTCTTCACCTTTAGGTACTGCCGGTGCGCCCGCATAGGTATAGTTAACAGGATAATCAATACCCGTTTTTGCCATCGGCATAGTGGATGTTGCCGCCACTTCTGTCACACCAGGCTGCTGTTTTAAGGTATCGACAACATTTAGCCAAAAACTTTCTCGATTGGGTTTAGGCGAGAAATTGTCAGGTAACCAAACATGACCAGTCACCACACCGTCAGTTTTGAATCCGGTATCTTGGTCGGCAAGGTGAAAGTAGCTACGCATCAAAAGTCCGGCGCAAACCAGAAGTACAACGGCTACGCACACTTCGCTAGATACCAGCATGCGGCGTACGCGTTGACTATTTTTGTCCCCCGTCGCTTTTCGGCCAGCTTGTTTAATGGCATCTGCAAGCTTTGTTGGATTAACCAGTGAATATGCCGGTATAAGGGCTGTTGCCATGGCTGATATGCTTATAAGTACCAATGCCGCCATAACCGCGGTTTGATCCAAACCAATTTCATGTAGTCTTGGAAGGCGTGTGCCCATGTAAGCGCGAATCCACTCTATAGACCATGCCGCTAACAGCAAGCCTGCAATACCGCCAATAGTGCATAGCAGCGTACTTTCTGTAAGCAACTGCTTGAGCAGGCGGCCTCGCGTTGCTCCAACGGAAATACGCACGGCTAGCTCCTGCGTTCTATTGGCATACTGTGCATAGGTGAGGTTTACCACATTAAGCACCGCAATCATGAAGACCGCAAATACCGAGGCAAGCAATAAATACAGGGCCTGTTTAGCGTCTTCTACAATTGTCTCAAGCACCGTGGTGTATTTTACTTCCCACACACTGTCGCTCTCCCCGATTAACTCGTCTAACAGTCGTTCAATTGCCGCCGACTGAAGCCGAGCTTGCTGAGTGTCTAGGCCAGGTTTCAGCCTAGCTACAATGTTAACGGGCCTGTCTAATTCGTTAATGGGCATCCAAAAGTCCACGCTAGTAAACCCAGTAGATGAATAGTTGTCAGGCATAACACCCAGCACAGTGAAATCACTGTTGTTAAGCTTTATGGTGCGATTAACAATTTGAGGGTCACCAGAAAATTCGTTTTGCCAGATGTCATGGCTAATAACAATTGACTGTGTATTGATATCGCGCTCTTCATACCAGCGGCCCAGCTGCGGCTGCACACCGTACATAGAAAGAAAGTTGTGACTTGTGATAAGCACCGTAAAAGGAAGCTGCCGATCACCTCTTGCTAACGTAACTTGGTCATACGCGTAATAAGCCATTTCATCTAGCGGTGTCTCAAGCCTTTCCATGCGCTCAACAAAACCGATGTGGGTGTTCGTGCTAGGTTCACCCGTTTTCTTGTTCTCAAGTGACAAATACACCAATTCATCGGCATTTGGAAAAGGCAGAGGTTTAAGCAGTACACTGTTAACCAACGTGAACATTGCTGTGGTAACGCCGATACCTAATGCCAAGGTGATTATCGCGATAAGTGAAAACGTCGGGTTGGCTACAAGATTTCTAAAGCCAAACTTTATATCATCAAAAAAGCGGTCCATAACGTGCCCCTACAAGTTTGAAGCCATGGGATGGACAGGCACCTGTTCATCAACCATTTTGCCATCAAAGAGTTGTACAACGCGCTTTGCAACACTGTTGTAGCGTGTATCGTGCGTCACCATGCATATCGTCGTGCCCTGTCGATTCAAATCGCCAAGCAGCTCAATGACCGCTTCCCCGTTTTTCGAATCAAGGTTACCTGTTGGTTCATCAGCAAGTAGTAGCGTCGGTTCACACACAAGCGCTCTTGCCACCGCAACGCGCTGCTGTTGCCCGCCAGAAAGCTGCCCTGGAAAATGACGCTGACGATGCGCCATACCCACTCTTTCTAATGCAGCTTGTGCTCGCGCTTTTCGCTGCGAACGACTGACATCGTCGCGGTAAGTCAGCGGTAGTGCCACGTTTTCTAAAACGCTTAAGTCGCCAATTAGGTTAAACGCCTGAAAAACAAAGCCAATTGATTGACATCGTAAGTTTGCGCGTTGGTCGAGGTCGAGCGTCTCGGTAGCCGTGCCGTTAATGAGATAGCTTCCGCTGCTAGGTACGTCTAAAAGGCCAAGAATTGACAACAGTGTCGACTTGCCACAGCCCGATGGGCCTGAAATAGACAAGAACTCGCCTTGCTGAATATCAAACTGAATACCTGACAATGCATGGGTTTCAATCTCGTCTGTGCGGAATACTTTGCTCACGTTTTGCAGTGAAATAATTGGTTTAGCGTTGTTCATTTTTTCTCTCCTAAAAACGCAGCATTACTGCACAATGTTTATGGCGCTGTGTTGATTGAATTCCGTCATGTCTGACACGATTACGGCATCGCCTGGCTGCACACCTGCAAGCACTTGAATTGACGATACAGATGCTTTTCCTAGTTTAATACTGCGCAATTCAGCTTGGTCCTGACCCGCGCTCAATGTAAATAATCGAGTATCAGTAAGCGCTACGGCACCTGCTGGGCGATCTATGTATAACGTATTTTCAATTTGCTCTACAACAATGGTTCCCGTTACGCTTAAGTCGGGGCGTGCACCAGAGGGCAAAGCGCCTGTAATTTCAACGTCAACCTGAACATTGCCATTGTCTACGCGTGGGTCGATACGCTTCACAAGACCTGCCACTAGCCCATTACGCGTGTCTAGCGTTACCGGAAAGCCAAGCTGCAAGTCTTGCACTCGGTTTTCTTGTATTTGTAGCTCGGCCATCAGTGAATCAGGGCGTGCAACTCGGGCAATATTTCCCCCAACTTCTACGCGCTGCCCAACATCGACAGAGACTTGTTGAAGCACACCTTCAATATCTGACTTAATCACAAGGGCAGAAAGCTGGCTTTCGTAAAGATTTACCATGTTTTTGAATTTTCTTACGATAGCTTGCTCGGCCACGAGTTTCGCTTCAAGCACTTCGGCGCGACGAGCCTGGGTTTTCATCCGAATAGATAGCTCGGCTTTACGTTGCTCGGTATCAAGTTGAGTGTTGGCGAAGTCTAATTCAGAGATAATGTTTTTCTTTGCCAACGGTTGTTCGGCTTTTTCTTTCAGTTCGGCTGACGCAAGCGCCATGCGCGCCTGTGTAACCAATAGTTCCTGTTCAAGCGTTTGTTCTTGGAACTGCGCACTTAACGCCAGTAAATTTGCTTCTGCGGCATCAAGCTCCCATCTAGCCTGTTGCAATAAGCTCTGTAAATCGGGGTTAGACAGCTCAGCAATCACGGTATCTTTGGTAACCATTGTACCGGGTTTCACCAATACCCGTTCCACTCTTCCTGGGCTGTTAGCCGCTATCCAACGTATCTCGGCAGGTACTAGAACGCCTACGCCTCTTACTTCCCGCGTAAAATTCCCCTGTTTTACGTTGCTAATCCAAACATCTCGTTGCTTAACGCTGGGCGCAGCCGCTTGCAAATAACGCATTGATAGCGCCACTAAAATAGATAGGCATACCGCTAATGCCACCCATTTAAGGTACGGCTTAGCAGTAAATAGACTTTGTTTTCTAACCGGAATATCCACGTTGCTCTCCTTGACCTGATGAAATTTAATTCGCGACAGGTGCGTGTTGAATCAGGTGCATAACCAGTAATAGCGAAGACTATGCCAACGTGAAAAATAAATTTAAGACATTGAATTTAAAGGAAAAATAACTTACCCAATTTAAAAGGAAAGCATCAAAGGAAGGGGGGCTGTCCGCTATCACAAATGCGATTTACGATAACGGACAGTAGGTTTAACTAGTCCTGCTTTAAGTAGGTATAACCGTTTAAGCAGTTTTCATAGAAGTCAGTCCAACGAACACCTTCTCTAGGATTAAGCTTGCCATCCCACACATGCTTATCGATAAGGCGTTTTACATCTGACGCCATGGCGCGCGGGTTGTACTGCATGACATTAAGCACGTCTTCTACAGAAGACCCTTTTACCACTTCTTCGATGTAGAAGTCTTCAGGATCATCATCATAACTATAGATGTGAACTTCGTTTAAGCGGCCGAATAAATTGTGCATGTCACCCATCACATCTTGGTAAGCACCTGTTAAGAATAGCCCTACGTAGTATGGCTCATCTTTTTTCAATGGATGCATTGGCAATACGTCAGTAATCTCACGTCCAATGGTAAATTGGTCAATTTTACCGTCGCTGTCACAGGTGATATCGACCAACGAGCAATTTACCGTAGGCGCTTCGTTCATTCGCGTTAGCGGTACAACAGGCAGTAACTGATCAATTGCCCACGTATCAGCCGCAGACTGGAAGATTGAAAAGTTACACAAGTATTGAGAAGACAGGCTGTAGTCTAGTTCTTGCAATTCTTCAGGCACGTATTCTTCATTGCTATACCACTTTTGCAGACGTTCCATAATATGCCAATAGAGCGTTTCAATTTTCCCTAACTCTTCAAGCGACAATACACGAAGTTTAAATGCATCAAGCGCTTGCTCTTTGTATTGCGAAGCGTCGTTGTAAATTTCGTGCATGTTATTTTGTTCGTCAAATGTGTCTGCAAGCTCACGCATATTCTTTAAGAAAATATGTTCGCCTTCTTGTGCTGACGTATCCATATGCGCTGAGTTTGACTTTATTTCACCAACAATTTCGGTAATAACACAGCTGTGGTGCGCCGTTATTGCACGGCCACTTTCAGTGACTAAATGAGGATGCGGGACACCTTCTAGGTCGCACATTTCTTTCATGCCATACACAACGTCTGCCACGTATTCTTGCATGCTATAGTTGCGCGAAGACTCGTTGGTCGAGTTACTGCCATCATAATCAATGCCTAGACCGCCACCTACATCAACGTAATCCAGTTCAAAACCCATCTTATGAAGATCAGCATAAATACGCGCACCTTCGGTAATGGCTTCTTTCACCGCGCGGATGTCGGTTAACTGGCTACCAATATGGAAATGAAGCAGCTTTAAGCAGTGGGCCATGCCTTGCTCTTCTAAATAGCGAGCGGCGTTAATGATTTCGGTAATAGTTAAACCAAATTTTGCGCGTTCGCCGCCTGAACTTTCCCACTTTCCGCGACCTTTTACCGTCATTTTAGAACGCACGCCAATAATGGGGTCAATGTTGAGTTCTTTTGCCGTCTTTACGATCAACAAAAGCTCGGTGAACTTCTCAACGACCACAACCACTTTACGGCCAAGCTTACGACCTAAAAGCGCAAGACGCATGACTTCATCGTCTTTGTAGCCGTTTAAAATGGTCAATGATTCTTCGTTGGTATTCATCGCCAGTACTGTTAAAAGCTCAGCCTTAGACCCGGCTTCTAAACCGTAGTTGTATGGCTTACCTGCATCAACAATCTCTTCCACCACTTCGCGCATCTGGTTTACTTTAACCGGGTAAACGCCTTGATACTCGCCTTGGTAC
>CAYVST010000037.1:0-34845 GCA_964454185.1 uncultured Alteromonas sp. | reverse complement strand
GCGGTGGTGGCTATGTCATCGTACAAATTGCGCTTGAGGATCTAACGGGAAAGTCTTTGCCTGAGCTTGCTCAGTCCATGTTGTTCGAGCCGCTAGGCATGACACGAACAACCATGTACCAGCCTAATCACAAGGCGTTTCTTTCAAATGTAGCCAGTGTTCATCATAATGACTTAACGGTGATAGGTGCAGGGCTGCCAATATGCCCACAAATAGCACCGTCGGGTATGTGGAGTACGCCGAGTGATATGGCTACCTTGATTATCGAAATGCAAAAAGCATTAGCCGGTAAGCCAACCAATGTTATTTCTCAAGATGTGGCTAAGGCAACCACACAAATTCAGACACTACATACCACTGGAGGTTGGGGCTTAGGCTGGATGCGTGTTGAGGCAAAAGGCAATATAGACTGGTTCTCTCATGGCGGCTCCAATACAGGCACGGGAGGCCATATCATGGGAACAATGGAAGGAGGGCGAGGAATTGCAATATTCGGTAACGGCGGAAATCCGTCGCGTATACCCGTTATTGAAACCCTTACTGCGGATGTATTGTCTCAATTAGGCTGGGAAGAAACGATTACGCCCGCCGATAATCAGCAAGCACCGAAAGCGCGACACGCTATGGTGGGGACGTATGACCTAATATTTGACCAAAAGCTCTCGATTGAAGAGCAGGATGGAAAGCTCATCTACAATGGTCGCCTAATGCTGTGGAGTGATAAGACTCAAGGCGAGTTAGTGCATGTCGGCAACGGTAAATATGCTGCAGACGGGTATGCTAACTTACTGAGTGTAGATATGTCGGGTGATAAAAAACGTATTATTGTGAGCCGAGAAGGCAGTGACAAAGTGTCATATTTTCCCCTGTCTGAAACGCTAGAGTAGCGACTAAATAATCTCTTTTTTGATGTTTCCTTCATATTGGCGCCGAGTTTTTACTCGGCGTTTTTGTTGATTTTTACGGTCTCACAGCGTTTTCTCTTAAAATTCGACTATGCTTAAGAGATGTGCATCGGTGTTGATAAGGTTATGATGGGAGGCTGAGGATTGATGCATTTGCGCAAAGGAAACGCTACATGACCGAGTTTTACAGTATACTTATGGCGATGAATGCCGTGTGTGCTATTAGTATTTTACTATCGGGAATAGACAAACAACGACCTTATTTTGTTGCACTGGCTGTACTGAACGTTATTCTTTTTTTCTTTCATTTGTTGTCGTTATCACTGCATAGCGCGACAGATGTAAAAGAAGCCATATATATTAGTAAACTTCATCTCATCTGTGTAATTATTGGCCATCCATTTTTGATGCTTGTTCTTGGCCTTTGGACGCGTTTTAAGCATGTGAACACGCTGTTTATTGCATTCTGCTTTTTGTCTTTGCCGCTCCTCATCATCAATATTACATCAGATTTTTCCATCCGCTACGGTGAAAATGTAGAACTCATCAATTATCAGACTGTATTTGGCGACACGGCGTCTATCTTGAAAGGTGAGGGCGGCGCGTACTTCCCCCTTCTCCATTTAAGCTACGGTTTGTCCAGCTTATTTATGATGTACTGCGTTTTTCAATTTTTTAAACAAAGACAGACGTATTTGTTCGTTGCATTGCTTATCACCGTTCTCTTGCAGCTTGGAGCCAGTGTGGTGGGGTATCACATCGATCAGCAAAGCTTGAACTGGGTGTATGTTGGTGGTGTACCTTCTACGGTTTTATCTCTGCTTGTGTTGGGTATGGTAAGTCGTGGGTTTAAAGAAAAGTCTAACGAACTGGACAAGGAATTTGAGCAAAAGAGCGCACTGCAAAACGTGTTCGCAGAGCTTGCCCAGATTTCAAACGAAGATGGGCAGCACGCGTTTTACGAAGAGAGCATTGAATTGTTAACGCGCTATGCCAAAGCGGATTACGTGGCATTTGGCCTTGTAGACTCAAATGATGCACAACACATTACCACAAAGGTAGTATTCAAAGATGGGGAGCGAATAGACAACTTTACCTACGAAAGAAGGGGCACACCTTGTGAAAATGTGTTGTCTATAGAGGCTTGTATTCATAGGGCTAACGTTGCTGATGATTATCCCGACGACGCGTTTTTGCGCGAAGAGGGTATTGAAGCTTACATCGGCTATCCCATCGTTGGAAGCAAGCAGTGCACCATTGGCGTATTAGTCTTGCTCTATCGGACGCCTTTGCAGAATGACACTACCATTAAAACGGTTACTGACGTATTTGCCACACGAATAAGCGCAGAGTTAAGACGGCAAGCATTACAAGACGAACTTAAAGCAACAGCGTACGTTGACTATTTAACGCGGCTACCCAATAGAATAAAGTTACTTAGGTACATCAACAGCATTCGATCTCAGTTTCTATTAGACCGCAACCAGGCTTTACTAATGATGTTTGACCTTGACCACTTTGGCGAAGTAAATCGCAAGTACGGTTATGATGTTGGCGACAGAGTGCTTAAAGTCGTCGGCGATAGGTTACAAAGTTACGCTAATGAAGGTGTTTTTATTTCTCGTTGTGGAGGCGACGAATTTGCCGTCGTTATCCCTGATGTAAAAGCCGATATTGCCAGCGTATCCAATGTTCATTGGACGGCCATTCAAGCTATCGTTAATAAAACCTGTGAAATTGGCAATCGAAGAATAAACATTAATTGTACTATGGGGGCAGTAGTATTCCCGTCTCAACTAGATTCAGGTTTTGACGTTATTGGTGCCGCTGAGCAAGCGATGATGGTATCGAAAGAGCAAGGCCGTGGCCGTTTTTCATTCTTCGACCCAGCGCTACTTGTAAATGTTGAACATGCCCGAGAGCTTGAAGCCGATTTGATTTCAGCTATTCACAACGAAGATGGGTTAGACGTGTTCTATCAACCCAAAGTGAGCCGCGATGGGGCAATTGTTGGCGCCGAAGCGTTAGTGCGCTGGTTTAGTAAAAAAAGAGGCTTTGTTTCACCTGCCGAATTCATCCCAGTCGCCGAAGAAACCGGGGTAATTCACATGTTGGGTAAGTGGGTGGTTGAGCGGGTTATTAATGATATAGCGCAGTGGCAAAACAATGGATTGCATGTTGTCCCTATCGCGATAAATGCGACGGCCTCTCAATTTGAAGACAATGAGTTTATTCAACACTTGATGGACTCAATTGAGCACCGCGATATTTCCCCTCGTCTTATTGAACTCGAGCTCACCGAATCTGGGTTGTTAACAGAGCGAGAAAAAGCCATAGCAACGCTAAATGCACTGCGGGCTTTTGGCATAACCGTAGCACTTGACGACTTTGGTACAGGCTACTCGTCGCTTTCTTACCTCAGTGAATTGCCGCTTGATGTACTAAAAATTGACAAGTCTTTTGTTGATGGGCTTCACGATGAACGTAATAGAGAGTTGGTCAAATCAATTATTGCAATTAGTAAAGCCATGGATTTAAAGAATGTGGCTGAAGGTACCGAAACGCTTGAACAAGTCGAACTTATGGCCTCATACGGATGTACTCTTTTTCAGGGCTATTATTTTAGCAAGCCCCTCGCCAAAACTGAGTTTGAATCGTGGCTATCGAAAACATGTTGATACTTATTGCTAGCTAAGTATCAATTTTATGAAGTCTAACAAATTCGCTAAATAAAGTGTTCTGATGCCAGTGGTGCGCCTAGTCTTGAACAATAACGTTAAACACGTTGAAGTCATCAAAAGAAAAATAACAGGAGAGCACCATGTCTAACGAATTTTCAGGCAAAACTGCGGTCATATCGGGCGCAGCAGGAGGAATTGGTTTAGCACTAGCAGAGGCGTTAGCTGAGCAAGGCATGAACATTGTTATGGGCGACATTGATGAAAACGCCCTTCGCGTGTCCGCTGAAGCGCTCAGCACTAAAGGCTACAATGTCATTACCAGTACACTTGATGTTACTCAATATTCTCAGTGGGAGGCAACGGTTGCACAAGCGAAAGAAGCGTTTGGCAATGTTCATATGGTCGTCAATAACGCTGGCGTGGGTGGTATTCCTGGTAAAATAGAAGATACCGAGCACGAAACCTGGCAGTGGGTTATGGATGTTAACGTGATGGGCGTGTTGTATGGCGCACAAGCGTGTGTACCGGCAATTAAAGCGCATGGTGAGGGGGGCTGGGTGCTAAATGTGGCCTCAATGGCTGGCATGATGGGTATGCCTTTTGCCGGCGCATATTGTGCATCTAAAGCTGCCGTTGTCTCTATGTCAGAAAGCTGGCTTGCTGAGCTACAGCCTCATAATATTCACGTTTCTGTCTTATGTCCGGCGTTCGTTAAAACACGCATTCATGAGTCGTATCGAAATCGTCAGCAAAAATACGCGGTTTCATCGAACAAACCTATAGACAAAGAAAAACTGAAAGCGGGCGCACAGGCCGCTACGCGAGCAGTGGAGTCAGGCATACCTGCGTCAGTATTGGCTGCAAGAGTCATTGAAGCATTGCAAACTAAACAGACGTATATTTATACACATCCAAATTATCGAAAAGTGACCGGAGGCCGTTTTAAGGCAATCGACAAGGCTTTTGTTGACGCTGAAAACAGCAGTATTGTCGGACATTTAATTGATGAAGATATTGTGACCTTTTAAGTTTGTCGCTTTGCAGGCTCACACTGAAAGCAGGGCGACAACAACCATAGGCCGTTCTTATTGTTTGCTGCAATGCTACACGAGCTTATGCATTTACCCTCACTAATAGGGTTCATTACTGAACCCTTCGCTCAACTTCTTTCACAGCGCATAAAAAGTGTTTTCTCATTACATCAAATAACTAGGATGCGTCAGGCCCGTTTAAACACTAAAATATGCACATCTACTTTCCAGCGTGGTCGCTGTATCTGCTAACGTTTTTGCCTCATGGGTGGTATTTTGCGCACGTTTAGACGTGCTTTCAGCAAGTTCATTAACACCAATTACCAATGCGTTTATTTCTTTTGCAACGGCAGATTGCTCTTCTGAAGACGACGCTATTTGCTGACTAATCATGTCAATTTGTTGTACGGCGTCATTAATGAGATTAAACGCGTGCTGCGCTTTATCTGATGCTTCTTGCGTGTTTTGCGCTTTGTTGGTTGTTTCTAGCATCAGTGTTTTTGCTTTTTCTGTTTCAGCCTGAAGGCCAGTCAATTTTGTCTGAATATCATCGGTACTCAGTTGTGTGCGCGAGGCTAGGGTGCGCACTTCGTCAGCAACCACGGCAAAACCTCTGCCTTGCTCGCCAGCTCTTGCGGCTTCTATAGCGGCGTTTAATGCTAGTAGGTTGGTTTGTTCGGCAATTTCATTGATGGTATTTAAAATACTACCCATGCTTTGTGCCTCTGTCGTAAGGCGCTCTACAGTTGATGACACGCCTTCAATATGAGAAATAAGTTGAGACAAACTCTTGGCACTTTCTTTTACAGAGAGGGTGCCCGATTGTGTACTTTTATTGGCTTCGGAGGCAGATGTGGCCGCTTGCTGTGCATTTTCTGACACATGAGAAATTGTCATCGTCATTTGCTCCATTGCTGTGGCAATTTGAGTTAGCGTGTCCATTTGCTTTTTTGCGCCGCTAGACGTATCAGATGCCATGTTCTCTAAAGACAGGGCGAGTGTGTTTACCGAGCCAGATGCACTATTAATATCGTTAAGTACACCGCGAAGTTCTGAAGCCATCTTCGCCAAAGAGCGATAAATGCCCGACTTATTGGTGATATTAGTTGATATTGCATTTACCTGACCTTGGGCCACCTTGTCTGCAATTTTCTTGATTTCAGTTGGCTCTCCTCCAACAGGTTTTAAAATGAAGTTTGGAAATACAACGGCAATAAATGCGCAGACTAACGTTGCAATTAAGGCAATTGTTACTGCAATCTGATTCGACGTTTTGACGACGCTGAGGACATCTTTGCCTTGTGATGTTTGCACGGCGGTAATGCGTTCTTTTGTTTGGTCGAGTTTTTTGGCCATTTGTGGGCCGATAACATTAAGCTTGTCGTTAATAATACGTTCTTTAATTTGCAGCGCCTGCTGCAAGGATAACGCTGAGTCGGTGTCTGTGTTGACCAAATCGAAAAAGGCCTGCTTGTAGGCGGAAAAATTGTCCCGCAGTTGTGTGATATTCGTCAGGTTTTCACTGTCGGTAAATTGATTGACTGCCTGATTTAAACGTTTGTCGACCGCATCAGCCCACATATTGAAGCTATTTACGTGAGTGATGTCACTATCTGAAAAGTATTTGATGGCCTGAACACGCGCCATCAGCATACCTTCCTGTACCTCGGAGATCACAACGGCGTTTCCTGTTTCACGTTGAAAGCCTTCGAATGTGTTCTTCGTTGCATTAATGCTGAGGATACTAATAGTGGAGGTCACAAGGACCAGTGACAGTACGAAAATGAAGATAAGACGTAGTTGAAGCTTAAGGCTGAATTTTTTCATAACGGACTCGAACCACAATTTTCGTGGGGTTATTCTGTTTTGCTATATCCTTATATATTAGACTTTAGTCTAATTTTTTGGGTGGCTCTTTTCGTTAATGTTTTTTAATTTTCAGACCAATTAAGCGGGCCGGAACTGATGTGCTAGTAGGCATGCCGATAAAGGACGGGCAGGGCAACAAAATCCCCCTTCTCTGGTGAACGTGAAATTGCCGAAACAGTACTTTCTCT
Source organism: uncultured Alteromonas sp. (assembly GCA_964454185.1). GTDB lineage: Bacteria > Pseudomonadota > Gammaproteobacteria > Enterobacterales > Alteromonadaceae > Alteromonas. Next base: position 28,171 of record CAYVST010000037.1, on the reverse strand, counting down.
AATTAAACTTTCTTTTTGGTACATTGGTCGTGCAGATAATTGCAAGTTAACGAAAATATGAGTAATGCTATAAAGTCACAATATGGATCCTCTATAACAAACACATTGGATAATAATAATGAACAAGCTCCTCAAAGCGGCAGTAGCGGTGTCAATGGCACTTTCAATGCCTGCATTGGCAGACAAGTCTGACAAAGAAACCGTTTTTAATAGTTCAACGTTTGAAGCGATGGAACTGAGAAACATTGGCCCTGCTTATATGTCAGGCCGTATCGCAGATATCGCCATTGATCAAAACAACCCTTCAACATGGTACACGGCAGTCGGTTCGGGTGGAGTTTGGAAAACCACCAACGCAGGTACTACTTGGACGCCTATTTTTGATAAACAGGCCGTGTATTCGACAGGGGACGTTACCATTGCGCCAAGCAACTCGAACATTGTATGGGTTGGGACTGGTGAGAATAACGGTGGCCGACACATCAGTTTTGGTGACGGCGTCTATAAGTCAATGGACGGCGGTCAAACATGGAAAAACATGGGCTTGAAAAAGTCTGAGCATATTTCAGATATTATTATCCATCCTACAAACCCAGATATCGTGTGGGTTTCGGCGCAAGGGCCATTATGGACGGGCGGCGGTGAACGTGGGTTATACAAAACTACGGATGGCGGTGAGACGTGGAAGCAAGTACTTACAGGTGCTGATGAATGGACCGGCGTAACGTCTTTGCTTATCGACCCTCGTAACCCTGACAAGCTTTACGCAGCGACGTGGTCGCGCCAGCGCACAATTGCTGCATATGTGGGTACAAATGAAGGTGCAGGTATCCACACCTCTGATGATGGTGGTGAGACATGGACAGAGCTTAAAACCGGTCTTCCAAGCGGTAACATGGGTAAAATCGGTATGGCGATATCGCCAATGAACCCTGATGTTCTTTACGCCACTATTGAAACAGATAACCGCAAAGGGGGCTTTTATCGCTCTTCTGACCAAGGTGCAAGCTGGACAAAAATGTCTGACGAAGTGGGCGGTGGTACAGGCCCTCACTACTATCAAGAAATCTTTGCAGACCAACACCAGTTTGACCGTGTATACATTGCCAGCAACTACAGCAAAGTGTCGGATGATGGCGGTAAAACATGGACGCCAATTAATACCAAGCATAAACACGTAGATGACCATGCTATGGCATTCCACCCTACAGACCCTGACTTTGTTTTAATGGGCTCTGACGGTGGTATTTATATGTCACACGATAGAATGGCTAACTGGCGCTATATGGCCAACCTACCACTTACCCAATTCTATAAAGTCGCGCCTGATGATGGTAAGCCTTTCTATACCGTATATGCTGGTGCACAAGATAACTCAACGCAAGGTGGTCCTTCTCGTACAAACAGAGAAGAGGGGATTAAAAATAAAGATTGGTTCTTAACCCTTGGTGGCGACGGACACCAACCTGCTGTTGAACCAGGTAATCCGGATATTATGTATTCGCAGTGGCAGCAAGGTAACTTGGTAAGAATTGATCGCACGAATAAAGATGGTGTGTACATTAAACCGCAACCACTGCCAGGTGACCCTGCTGAGCGCTTTAACTGGGACGCGCCAATCAATGTATCAGCACACGATCCTAAGCGTATTTACTTCGCTTCACAGCGCGTATGGCGAAGCGACGATCGTGGTGATAGCTGGACGCCTATTTCAAAAGACTTGACGCAAAATAAAAACCGTATGCATATGCCAATGATGGGCAGAACGTGGTCGGTAGAAGCGGGCTGGGACTTGTACGCCATGTCTGAATTCCACACCATTGCTAATTTTGCGGAAAGCCCTGTTGATGAAAACATTCTATGGGTGGGGACCGACGACGGTATCATCCAAGTCACGACTGACGGTGGTAAGAGCTGGAAAAAAATTGAGTTAGATGACATTCGTGGCATTCCTGCGACGGCCTACGTAAATGATATTCGTGCTGACTTGTATGATCCTAATACTGTGTATGTTGCATTAGACAACCACAAATATGGTGACTATAAGCCTTACCTCATCAAGTCGACAAACTTAGGTAAAAAGTGGACGTCTTTGGCTGATGATTTACCTGAAAAGCACTTAGTATGGCGAATTGTTCAAGACCACGTGAATAAAGACTTAATGTTCATTGGTACTGAATTCGGTATCTTCTTTACTGTTGATGGTGGTAAAGACTGGGTTGAACTAGATGGTGGTATGCCAACTATCTCTACACGTGACGTTAAAATTCAGCGTCGCGAGAACGATTTAGTAGCGGGTACGTTTGGTCGCGGAATATACATACTCGACGATTATGCGCCGCTTCGTCAGCTGACTAAAAAATCAATGGAGCAAGACGCGTTGTTGTTCGCGCCAAGTCGCCCAGTTAAATGGTTCCAGTTAGACAGTAATCATACCGATTCTGATGGCGATGACCGCTTTATTGCTGAGAACCCAGAGCATGGTGCAACGCTTACGTATTATCTAAAAGATAGCTTGATGACAGCGAAAGATAAGCGTAAAAAAGCTGAGAAGAAGTTACTTGATGATAAAAAGTATCCTAAATACCCAAGCTGGGAAGCGGTTGAGGCTGAACTTGAAGAGTCCGAACCTGCTGTTTACCTAGAAATTCGCGATGCCAATGGCGACATAGTTAACCGTGTGGACGGTAGCACTAAAAAAGGCCTGCACCGCGTTACTTGGGAAATGGACTACGCGTTAACAACGCCTGTTACTAAAAAAGACGGCGACAATAGTGGCTTTATGGCGATGCCTGGCACGTACACTGCCACGCTGTTTAAACGTGAAGGCGCGGAAGTATCTCAACTCGCTGAGCCGGTAGAGTTTGTTTTAGAATCTATCTATCCAGGTGCATTGGAAGGACCTTCGGCGCAAGATATTAAGGCGTTCCAAGCGTCACTTGAACAAGCGCAAAAGCGTGCAATGTCGTCAACAACGGTATTGAAACAGCTTGAGAGCACGATGGAGCTGCTTCGTGTAGCGATATCACGCACGCCAAGTAATGTGGCAGAGCTTGAAGCTAAGTATGCAACTATTGCGCGTGAGATCCACGATGTGAATAACCTGCTATACGGACTTGAAGCACGCAATAGAAAGGGTGCTAAGCCAGCTAATGTAATGAGCCGTCTTGGTTATGCTCGCTCTGCATTGTGGTCTTCCTACGGCCCAACTCAGCAGCATAAAGACCAGCTGAGTTACGCAAGTGAAGGGTTAACAGAAGCAAGCAAACGCATTAGCGCGCTTCAGCAAAATGCCGTTCCTGCGTTGCAGCAATCAGTAGTAGATCAAGGTGGTCCATGGACTACTGGTCTTGCTGTTATTGCTGAGTAATACCGTTATTAAACGAAAACGGCAGACTTAGGTCTGCCGTTTTTTTTATTTTTCGGTAATATACATACTGATTTTATTACCCGCGCAACACTATCAACTTTAAGTTAACCAGTTTGTTTAGATTTACTATTGCCGTCTGCTCTGTTGCTCTGTGTTCGCATACTTTTGCGTCGTCAGACACCATTATTGAACGATACACCGTGACGTCTGAACGCACGTTTTTTGATGACACGCTAGAGCGCATATTTCCTCAATACCGATATCATCAAGCAAACGTTGTTTCCCCAAACCATCTCAACGATATTTTACTTCAGTCTCCTTCAGTTAGCCTAAATGGGCAGGGCGGGCAGATACAGAACATCAACATACGAGGGTTTTCTCGCTGGCGCGTACAGTCGCTACTGGATGGCGTTCCGATTGTTAGTGATCGCAGAGCAGGCTCTAGCGTTGGGTTTGTTCCGCCGTCGTTAATTGAGAGTGTGTCAGTTGTGCCTGGTGCAACCTCCACTTATCTCGGCTCAGGCGCTATCGGTGGCGCGGTAAATCTGCACTTTAGCGACTTCGTTGAGCCCTATGTTCAGCTGAGCTTGAGTGATAATCAGCGTTTGCAAGAATACAGCTATGCAGATGTGTCAGGCGATACAGATTGGCATGTTTCCCATCGCCATGGGGCTAATGGCGAAGATGCAAACGGCAGTGAGCTTTTTGATGGTTTTGAACAGACATCTTTTTTTATTCGTCATCGGTCAGAAGAGAGTGCAGTTGAAGAAGCGTGGGCACTGTATTCGCACAATAGTGATGTGGGGAAATCAAGTAGTGATTTTCCTAATGATAGGATTACCATTTACCCTCAAAATAGGCACTTTTTAGGGAAGTTACGGTTTTCTCTGTTAAGCGATGACACGAGTGAAAACGACATTGATAGCAGTGTAAAGGGGACTGTGTGGTGGCATCACAATACGCTTGATACCGATGTGCTAAGACCAGAACAGCGAATCAATGAGAGCGGAAGCAAAGCACTCGATTTTGGTGCCAGTATTGGCAGTAAAAACCAAGTCGGTCACTGGCTGACAAATTGGCAGTTGCAAATGAACGGTCGAGAGGGAGTGATAACCGATGAACGTGAATTCGCATTGCCATCACGTTCACTCGTATACGATATTCGAACTCTGGATGCTAGCGAACTCACCCTTGCCGGTGTACTTGATGCAAGCCGCACGTTTGAGAGTACTTCACTAGCCGCCGGTGGACGCATTGACTGGCAGCGTCAGTCTCGTTTAAGTGATGATATTACCAATACAAATGTGAGTGGTTTTATTGGTGTAAGCCATGCGGTTTCATCGCGTTTTCGAGCAAGTCTCTACCTGTCTAGTGCCTTTAGAAACCCTTCGCTGACAGAGCGCTTTTTCAGCGGAGAAACGCCTCGCGGCACCGTGCTTGGTGATACTGCGCTTAACACGGAAAAAGCGACCAATGTGCAAGCAACGCTGCATTATATGGGGCATAACCTTAAAGGTTCGGTAGAGATTTTTCATCAACGTATTGATGACTACATTGAAAGAAAAACGGTTATTGGCCCTGCAGCAGAAGATAACGATGTTTTGCAGTATCAGAATCTTGATAGCGCCACTATTGAAGGCGTGACCTACCAACTTGCGTGGCGTCCTTCTCAAGGCCCTTGGGGGGCGAGCATTGCAGGTGCGTGGACGTACGGTGAAGACAATAATGGCGTTCAAGTTGCTGATATTCCCGCGCACAACCAACGTTTTACGGTAAGCTACGATAAACAGCATTGGCGATGGTTTAGCTCTGTTATTTATCGAGCAAGTAAACGTGATGTAGCTGATGGTGAACGCGCTCTTGATAGGGTAACAACCCTAGATATGGGCGTAACACTGTCGTTGTCATCACGCTTAACGCTGAATAGCAGTATTCAAAATATGACTAATCAGCTTTTTTATGCCAGTACTGACGATAGAGCCGCGTTTGCGCAGGGACGACGAATACAAATAGGCGCCACGCTATTGCTATGAGATTTGTCTAGTGATGCAATCGGTAGTAACGTTTTTTGTATTTACTTTTCAATGTGGTGTACAGCATAACTAACCCTGTCAGCCATAATATAAAAAGCACTATGGCTACGGGTAAAAACAACCAGAGCTTTGCGCCTTCAAAAAACCAGCTGCCGTCGTGTATGGCTTCTATAGTATCGGTGCGCCGATAGGCTACTTGCAGCACTTCAGCCGTGCTCGCATTTAGCTGTACTTCCCAGTGATTACGCCCTCGTACCTTAATAATACCTTTGCTCGGTCTTACGTCGAGACGGTCAATATCATCCCACGTTCGAATATTAATCTGCGGTACTTTTTGTACCGCTCTAAGTACATCGTCATAGCTAATAGATGGTGCTGCACTCTGTAGCTTTTGCGTGGGAGGCTGTATCCAGTCGAATTCTTTTTTAACCTGCAGCAATAAACCACTGCCGATAACAATGACAACAGGAACAAAAATGACTAAAGACAACCACAAATGAAGGCTGCGGCTTAATCTTCGAAGCGTTGAGGACATGTACGTACTACCTTGGATAATCCCTGACACTATAAGGTAAAACCAGGTTTGAGTAAAAATGCTAATCGGTAAAGCGCAGCAAACTGTCGTTCTAGTTCATCTTTACTCATGGTATTGCCGGGTGAGTAAAGTGCAGACGCGTATCACAGGTCAGCGACACGACAGATTCTGATACCGTCAGGGTCCCAATTGGCTGCCATAGCGCGCTGGCCACACCATTTTTGTTCTTTTCTGCCGCGAAGATATCCCACGTGATTTCATTGTTTGGATAGAGGGAGACATTGAGCTCTTCTCGAAAATCATCTCTATCAACAAAAACGGTGTCTGATGATGGCGCTATTTTCAGCCAATGCGGCGCATGAAAAGCGTTCGACGCGATTTTTTGGCTACGCTTTTCCGTGGTATTAACCTCTACTTTTCCTAATTGCGAGACGGGCCTAAACCTCGCGTTAGCCTTTTCTTTACTGAATGTTTTATCAGCTTGTTCAAGATCGCTTTCTAGACGATAAGCCGTCAGCAGTTGACTAAATGGAGGTAGCTCTCCCAGCTCGGGCTCATTTGTCATGGACAAACTTAAAACATGCTTTGTTTTTGTGCCACCAAGAGAGTGCATAACAAAAATATTTTGTGTTGAAACGCCATCTTCGAGAGCCCCTGGAAAAAGCTTTATTGCCATGCCGAATGCTCTTTTATTATTTTGTTTTGTACCGCTTAAGCTAACGGAAGCGCGCGCAATAACCGGTATATTGGTATTACTGGCGTAAAGCCCTGAGTAGGGACTATCGTTTGCTATACGCCATGTACCGGCAAAGCAAATACCGTTTGCCTGAAGCAATTTTTGTTTGCTTTCTAATTCAATAAAATCAGCATTGCTCGACAGCGTGCGCGTAGCGTGTTTTAAAAGAAGGTTTTCGTTTTTTTTGTCAAAGAGATCGCGGCTAACTTCATATTGGGGAAGAAAGGGGTAAGGGTCTTTAAACACCTCTTTTTTCACGTGCTCGTAATAACTGTCTAAATGATTACGTGTATCGCTTGTTGCCGCCGCACTATAAAAAAGGGTAGTGAAAAGAAGCGTAAAAAAACGCCAGGCAGTGAAAGAATTCTTCATAGTAAAAGGTCTTGTAGATTATGTTGCAGTTATAAAAGGTGCTTCGTTATGGCGTGTTCTCCAGTGACAACAAGGCAAAAACAGCTGGCTCATACCAAACAACGCATGGGTGAACATTTCACTCCAAACCAGCTTCTTGGGCGCACCCACACCATAGGCTGTGTGGCTATAGAAATCACGCAAAAATGTAATCTAGATTGCACCTTATGCTATTTGTCCGAACATTCGCAAGCGGTTCGTGATATTCCGATTCAGGAAGTTTATCAAAGGTTGGACAATGTATTATTGCACTACGGACCTGGAACCAGTGTGCAGATTACAGGTGGCGACCCCACGTTAAGAAAGCACAGCGAGCTTATTGATATTGTGGCATATGCCAACAAACTCGGTTTGCATACTGCGCTATTTACCAACGGGATTGAAGCATCTCGAGCGCTACTAAAAAAGCTCGCAAAGGCTGGGTTAAACGACGTAGCCTTTCACGTTGACACCACGCAAGAGCGCAAAGGGTATAACGATGAACGTGCACTAAATGCCATAAGAGAAGAATACATTGCCAGGGCAAAAGGCTTAGGTTTAATGGTGATTTTCAATACCACCGTTCACAACGGAAATTTTGCTGAACTACCCATGCTAGTGGATTTCTTCGTTCGACATGCTGACACAGTGAGCTTTGCATCACTGCAGCTACAAGCTGAAACCGGCCGAGGAGAGTGGGGCGCCCGAAACGATGTGGTAGACCCCATAACGGTTAAAGGTGCAATTGAAACTGCAATTAATAAGTCGCTGCCATGGGAAAAGGTACGTATTGGGCATAGTGATTGCCACAGCTACATGCCCACACTGGTGTCTAACAACACAGTGTATTCGGTGGTAGATGATGCCAGTTTGTTCGCTCAATTTATTGAAGACTTTAAGCATATTCAAACTACTCGACAGGATGGAAAGTTGCGCATAGTGGCAGACTATACTAGGGCATTACTTCGTCAGCCTCGGTGGATTGGTCGGCTTGCTAAGGCCGCATTTAAAAAACTCTTTGAAATGCGCACAAGTCTCGTAAGAAGTGCAGGTCGAGTTCACAAGTTGTCTTTTTTTGTTCAAAATTTTATGGATGCCAATGCGCTGGTCAAGGAACGCGTTGATGCCTGCTCTTTTATGGTAATGACTGCAGATGGACCCGTTTCAATGTGTCAGCACAACGCGCAGCGTGATGACTACATTTTAAAGCCGCTTTCTTATACTAACGCCAGAGGTCAGGTTAAGCAGTACGAGCCCCTTAGCGAACGCTATAAACGCGAGCGTTACAACGACGAAAACATTATTCCGATACGTGTTCTCAGTGGCGATGCGCCAGCAGTTGTGTCACAAAACAACGATGAGAACACGCCGCCTACACATTTAACCGGGGGGAATGCCCTATGATTAAACCTTATGAAACATCGTCGAGGTTTGGAGTCATCTTCAAAGCATCGACATCCCTTTTGCTTTTCTTGTCCCTCACGTTGGTTTACTTGATACCAGCATCAAGTGTCAGCGTTGCCGCTTCAGATGATACCGCCATGCAAATGAAGCAAGATTATCAACAGGCTATAGAAGACTGGGCCTATGTACTTAAAACCTACGTGGATGACCAAGGACGCACCAATTTTCAAGCATTGTCACAGGATATTGGGCCGCTAGAAAATGTTGTGTCAATGATTGGCGCGGTAAGTCCGAGCAAAACGCCAGCGCTGTTTCCAACGAAAGAGTCAGTATTGGCATACCATATCAATAGCTACAATGCGTTGGCGATGTTCGGCGTAATTGAACGTGGGATACCCGATGGCTTTACCAGCTTTTTTTCGCGGGCCAGTTTTTTTAAGTTTCGCGACGTTGTAATAGGCGGTGACGTGACTAATCTATACGACTATGAGAACGACGTGATTCGTCCGCTTAATGAGCCTCGTGTGCACTTTGCTCTTAACTGTATGGTAAAAGATTGTCCAAGGTTACCTCAAGAGCCGTTTTATGCCAACACGCTTAATGGTGTGTTAGAAACGTTAACAACGGAATTTTTTGCTAAGCCTAAACATTTCTATTTAGACCACAAAGCAAAACGCGCCTATGTTTCAGAGATACTCGATTTCTATACTGAAGACTTTGTGGATTCGGGCAAAGCGCGAGATTTACCGCAATACATCAATCGTTATCTCTCTTCGCCCATACCCAATGACTACAAAGTGCGCTTTATCGATTATGACTGGCACATTAACGCCACTGACACGGTCAATGCATTGAGCTTTAAAAATGAGAGCGAAGAAAAGAACGAAGGTGATATTGAACGTGACGGTGAAGAAAAGGCAATAACGCTTTACAGTTCAACGTCGCCAACGACGGTATTAGAGGTCTATACTTCCCAGGGTTGCAGCAGCTGCCCCCCTGCCGAAAAGTGGCTGTCGACAATGACGGATAATGACATGTTGTGGGAGTCACTCGTTCCAATTAACTTTCATGTGGACTACTGGGATTATCTAGGCTGGAAAGATCCGTTTGCCAATAAGGCCTTCAGTGTAAGACAGCGCGATTATAAACGCGTGGGCAAATCAAACACGGTAGGTACGCCAGGGTTTGCACTTAATGGCAAAGGATGGAACGGGTGGTTTCGAGGACAGCCAATACCGCGTAGCGTGCCGAAGTTGGCAGGACAGTTGGAAGCTGAGGTTGCAAAGAGCGTGATAGACACCCACTATGTTCAAGCGCAAGGCGTCTCAGAAAATAGTGACTTGATAGCACATGCAGCATTATTAGGCTTTGGCATTAAAACTTCGGTAAAGCGCGGCGAGAATGCAAATAGGTTATTAAAACATGACTTTGTGGTTATCGATTATGTTAATACTCCCATGAGTGTGTTGCAGGGTAACCATGGTGCATCACTTCCTGTTCCGGAAAATGATGATGTTGCAACCACGAAACGTGCGCTGGTGGTATGGGTGTCTACGCGACACGATCCAACGCCATTACAAGTTGCCGCAGACTGGTACTGAGCTTTCCTTGACCTAAACCTGCAATAGCCGTATCGAAGGGCTGTGCTAAACTGTATAATCGGATGGAAACTATCCCTTCACATTTCTACTATCCATAGGCTATTCATGATTCACAACGATGTTCTACGTCGCTTGCGCTACGCACTTGCCATTAACGACACCGCAGCCATTAGCATTTTTAAACTTGTCGATTACGACATGGAGATGGACTATTTGCATGCCGTAATGAAAAAAGAGGGGGAACCTGGCTATCTGCCGTGTCGAGACAAGATCATCTCATTGTTTCTCGACGGGCTAATTGTAAAAAATCGCGGGAAACAAGAAGGTAGAGAGCCTCGTGTGCTAGACGCGGGTGAACGCTTAAGTAACAACGAGATTCTAAGAAAAATCCGTATCGCTATGAGTTACAAAGATGACGACATGATTGATGCGCTAAAAAGAGCGGGCTTTCGTATCAGTAAAGGCGAGCTATCTGCGTTATTTAGAAAACCGGAACATCGTAACTTTAAACCCGCTGGTGACCAAGTTGTGCGCAACTTGTTGCAGGGAATGGTGAAAAAGTATCGCCCTGAGGCATCAGGCAGTAACAACAGAAATGGCAAGAGTAATAGTGGTGTAGATACGCCCAGAAAAGAGGCCAAGGGTAAGGCTTCCCATAGCAAAGAAAGCCCACGTCTAAGTTCAAATGCAGAGCGAAGTAATGGCGCAAAAACCAATTCGGTGTGGGGCAAAATTACTAAACCGTCGCGGTAACATCACGATATCATCAGAAAACACGGTACATCGCCATAGAACAAAAGGAAGGAATGGAAAGTATGAGTCGACACTTTGATAGCGCCGAAGGGTTGTGTGAAGAGAAAGACAGGGCAACACGAGGGTTTGTATTTAATCAAACCATGTTGCGTATTGCTGACCCTAAGCGTTCACTGGATTTTTATACCCGCGTCATGGGAATGACACTTATTAAACGCTTAGACTTTGCAGAAATGCAGTTTAGTTTGTTCTTTCTTGCCGCCGGCGATGATTTTTCTGACATAAGTACGGATGATGCGCATCGAACAAAGCAAACATTTGGTCGTCCTGCCATGTTAGAGTTGACCCATAATTGGGGAGACACGCCTGAATCTATTCACTATCACAATAGTAATAGCGAACCTAAAGGGTTTGGGCATATAGGGTTTCATGTGCCTGATGCCGAAGCCGCATGCGCGCGCTTTGCATCATTAGATGTGCCCTTTCAAAAAGGACTGAATGACGGTGCTATGAAGGGCATTGCCTTTATTAAAGACCCTGACGGCTATTGGATAGAAATTTTTGATGCATCGCGTGTTGCTGACACGTGCGCGTCACATCTTCAAAAATGATTTTGAAAAACACTAAAAGGAGCTTCAGCTCCTTTTAGTGTTCTTATTTTTAAATCAACAAATTACATTTTGGATGATGCTTTAGCATTTAGTGGCTCTGGCGCTAGTTTAAAATCAAGTTGTACAAGCAACCCTTGTTGTCTTACTCCTTTTCCATTTGTAACCGCAGGTTTGAATTCCCACTGCTTAAAGGCCATAAGCGCATTTTTGTCGAATACCCCTTTAGGTGAAGACTGCACGACTTGAATATTGTCGGTGGTGCCCGTTTCTGTAATATCGAACTCTATTACGACAAAGCCTTCTATGTTTTCTTCAATCGCTTTTTCCGGGTAACTCGGCTCGATGCGTTTCACAGGCCACGCCTCGTTTATTTTTGCTGATGCTTTTTTCATTTCAGCCTGAGGCGCGTTGGCTAGCACCGTATTTGCCATAAAAAGTGTGGCAAAAGACAGCGTGACCGCAGCGATGAGTTTGTTGCCTGTCGAAGGCTGCTTTATTGCGTTTAGACGTTTCATCATAGTCGTTTTTTCTCCAAACGTTGGATACAAGGTTATGGGTTGTGAACAAGCCTCAGCGCATTGCACTAGCGCCTTGGCGTAGGTGATTCTTTCGTGCTCGCTTTTATTCTTAAGTACGTGGTAGTCACATGCTAATTCTTGATTAACTCGAAACGATTTTAGTGCTAGCCATATTAGCGGGTTGAACCAAAACATAGATGCCAACACGAGGGCTACCGTGTTCCATATGTGATCAAAATGCTTTCTATGCATGGTTTCATGTTCAAGTACCAATGATTGCTGAGATTGGCTGAAAACTGACTTGAACGAGTAGGGCAGTAAAACCTTCGGTGCGATCAACCCGAATAGCATAGGGGTAGAGGCTTTGCTCGAATAGTAGGCGTTTGTATGAATTGCCTTTTGACGACTTATCGAGTGCCATGTCGAAAAATGATGAACCAGAACAAAGGCAGATACTGAACTTGCACCAATAGCCCATACGCTAAATAGAATATTGATTTCATTGCTGGCGATGTTGGGGGTCATGCCAACAACAAAGCGGCTAATTGACGTTGCCTCAATGGTGACAATGTCAAAAGGAAGGTTATTGGCGATGAGTGTTAAAGGGACGAGTAACCACAATACGTAGGTGCCTACAGCGCCAATTCGTTTAGTCAAAAAGCGTTCAGCGAAAAGAAGAAAAAGCAAAGCAACACTTAACACACCTTGTTGCGCAATGAGCCAATCAGTCATTGTCTTTCTCCCATTCTTCAATAAGGGCTTTTAAATCTTGTACGTCTTGCTTCGACAGCGAATTTTGGTTTGCAAAACCAGCGACCATTGGTGCGATCTTTCCTTTGAAAAGCCGGCTTACAAAACTACTGGTTTCTTGTTTGGTGTACTCTTCCCTCGCAATGAGCGGGAAATACAAATACTGGCGCTGCTGTTTTTCAAAGCTAATGACGTCTTTTTTTACCAATCTGCCAAGCAGTGTTTTTACGGTTTTCTCATGCCAGTCTTTGCGCTTATTCAGTCGCTCAATAACTTGGTTTGACGTAGCTGGGCTGTCTTCCCACAATGCATCTAGCACTTCAAATTCAGCGTTGGAAATATCATTTTTCTGCGTTTTTGCATTCATTTTGTGTACACCAATACGTATGATTACAAATGTAGTCTGTAATTAAGATTACACTTGTAATTAGTTTTTGCAAGTTTTGTTTGCATGTTTTTTAGGCTTTAGGGTTTTGCAGTATTTCTGCCGCCCTGACGTTTTTTATACGCAGGGCGCAGAGCCACGAATCTAGAGAAAGGTTATTTGCACGATATAGAGAAGAAATCTTCAGGATTTGATACTTCAAACTGGGGGAGCAGCGTTGTTATTTTTTCAAAATAAGGTTGCTGATTGAGCTTTTTTTCGAGCATTAATCGCTGGTGATGGGGGAGAAACTCGTAGTCGTTTTCTGTAAAGTAACTGGCGAAAAGTTCATTGTCAGTATTATCAAGCGCAAAGCTGTTGCCACCCGTTGTTGTTAGCTCACTGTACCCTAGTAGGAAAAAGTAAAGCGGGTCGAATAAGGCTTTATTTTTGACTTCTATTTTACTTTTTAACGCATTGAATAGTTCAAACTTCCCCTCATAGGCGAGTTGATTCAACGCCATGTAACTGGTTGGATGATCATCAAAATCTATTATGTCCAGCCAAAGCGTAGCGCTAGGTTGTGACAGTAAAACCTGTTTGGCTTCCATACTTACAGGCTCTGGAAGCAAACCGGCACTTACCATAAGCGTCTTAACTTCTTCTTCGCTGTAGGACGGGTTTTCTAGGTAACCGTCTGCGATAAGTGCAATCACAATAGCACGCTCATCTTTGGTGAGTTCAGGGATAGGTAACTCGCTTGGTAATACATCAAAAAGTGATTGGCTTTTAGATGAAAGCTGCACCTGCATATCTCTCACTGCGTTTTGCACTGCACTTGACCGCCCCACAAAATCCCCGGCACTTTTGTTCACATTGCACAAAGCAAACTCGAATGAATCCACTGCTTTTTGTGTCAGTGGCGTAGGCGCAAACGATTGCCACTCGCTTTGGCTGTATCGCCGAGTCGCCAGCCATTCTTTGGGCGCCCTGCATTGTTCGTATTTTTCTCGTAAAGCGTCTTGTGCAGGCGTGTTTGCTACGAGGTCCAGATCTACCGCCATGGGCTTTAAGTCTTCCAACTTTGCGTAGTTAATGTTGATGCCTAGCGCATTAAGCTTTGATGCTGCTGCACTCGCATATGCGGGTCCAAACATGGCGGGCATGTCTTCTAGTACAATAGCGTCGTTTTCTTTTTGCAGTAGTGCCACTATGCGCTGAAGGCGACCTTTATCCGGCTCGTTAGCGATTGATTGATACAAGCTACTTAACAAAGTTGAGATAAAGCGGTTCAAATACTTGCTGCTTTGAATCATGGCTGATGGGTAGCGCTCGATAAGTGCAATGGACAAATCGTAATAGTGAAGCTCTAACGCGCTTTTTATCAGGCCTTTTACAGGAGAAAGTAGCGGGTCATGCAATAACGGGGCTGGTATATGGGCCAATGCGCTATTCACAGTAGAAAGAATGTCGTCCAGCTCGCGTTTCTCAGCGATCGCCCGATTGATAGATCTAAGGTCGATATTGGTGAAAAGTTGCTCTACTCGTACATTAAATTGTTGATACGCACCAGACTCGATAGCATCGTGAAATTCGTTAATTTCTTGCGCGACAAAAGGCGCGGGACTTAAACTCTCTATGGCTAATTTGTGGCGTTTGGTTGCTTCATAAAAAGCCATGGTGTTATACCACTGTTGTGCGGTAAATGCCGTGACGTCAAGCCAAATTGCATCAGCAATCTTTTCTTTGGGTTCTCCCGCCAAGTATGCGTTCATCGCGGCTTGCAGTGCCAATTCACTGCGTTGTTCCAAATCCGTGCGCCGTTCTTCGTCAACGGCTTCGCATTGGTCGTAGGTCAGTGTGGTTTCAGGAAATGGGGTGATATTGAGTTTAGTCCCTTTTTGACTATGAACTTCATCTATTATGTCTGTTTCAGCCGCGTGCTCATTTTTAGACACTTGCAAAGCAGTTGGGCTTTCAGCGTTTTTGTAAACAGCAAGGTAGGCTGCCGCGATAAGGCATGCTATGAACCCAAATCCTATTAGTGTTTTCATTGTAATATCCTTATTTTCAATAGCGTTGGGCACACTAAAATCGTTGGTAAAATAAGTCAAGTTAAGCTGACTACGTCCTTTTAAATCGCCAATTTCTTCACACCATCTGCACATTTTCTGCACATTTTTTGATTACTCTATTTCTAACGATGTGTAACGAGCAGGTGCGAATCATGAAATCAAATAAAGTAGCAGTATGGTTATTTGCTTTGACAGGTGTTGTCGGGTTAACAGGGTGTGGTGGCAGCGGGAGCGATAGTATTGACGATAGTTCGTCCACCGTTGTTGTTGATACACCTGACGAGACGGATACGGATACAGGAGGCCAGGACTCAGTTTCTACTGAGGGGGTGATGTGTGATTACAGCAACGACACCTACAATGATTCGTCATCAGTTCAGGCATATAGCACGGCGTATTGGTCATGCTCTAACGGCTTTCGTGACCTATCAGCAAATGGCATACCTGACCATGAAGTAGGAACATTTCCCAACGCTAATAACCCCAATGCCATTGAAGAGGTGGGAGTATCTGAATCGTTCACGCTTGCGCCGGTTGAGGGCACAAGCGCAACCGAATTGGGCGGTCCGCGTGGTGTTATTGCTTACATGCTCAATGGCGTAAAAGTGGACGCAGGCACAGGAGGAAGTTGTGATGATAGTGGCTCAACTTGCTCGCTGGCAGATCCCAGCTATGGTTGGAGCATTGAGGCGCTAGGCCAGTCTTATTTTGATTTCGGAACCGATGAAAACAATGCCCATGTCCAGCCGAGCGGTGCGTATCATTATCACGGTATGCCTGAAGGGCTGGTAGCCCTTCGGGGAGGCAGCTCTGACACCATGACACTAATTGGTTGGGCGGCGGATGGGTTTCCCGTGTACGCTCGTTATGGCTATAGCGATCCTCTGGATGCAACCTCTGAAATTGTTGAAATAGAGGGGAGCTACCAGCTAACCACCCAAGTGAGTGCTTCACGACCATCAACAGACCTTTACGCTTTAGGAACGTTTTCACAAGACTGGGAATACGTAGCGGGTAGCGGTGACTTGGATGAATGTAACGGAAGGTTTGGTGTTACTCCAGAGTTTCCAGAAGGTATATTTCACTACTTCGCTACTGATACCTACCCTTACTTTCAACGTTGTATTTCAGGAGTGTTATAGTTATGCAAGTAATATCACTTTCAAGAATGTCGCGGCGTGCCCGCAATGTATTTGGTGCGTTGATAGTCGCGATGTTATCTCCATTGGCAAACGCCCATTATATGGTAGCTCAACACGGAACGCTTAATCTGGTTGATGGCGATATCTATATGGTGCTGTCAGTGCCCGTGTCAGCTTTTTCTGTTGGGGCCATAGGGCTTGATGCTGACGCGAATGGTAAAGTAGATATGATTGAGTTCAATCGCGCGCGACAGGCTATAAAAAAGTATGCTGTAAACAATATTTCTCTGGTCAATAGCAGCGGAAACAGCAGTGAAGATAACGCGCGTACCTTTGAGATAAAAGGTGTGCAAGTCATTCCTGAACTAACGCATCATGACCAGCAAATTGTTATCATGGGTAAGTATGAAGTTCAACAAAATACGTTTGATGAACTGGCATTTTCTATGTCACTTTTTGGTAGTAGTGACGCAGAAAAACGTTTTGAGCTTGCTGTATCAGACAAAAAGCATCATGTGCGAAATACGTATATGATGACACCTTCTATGTCACTACAGGCGCTTGATTAGCGAACCTCATTTTTAATTTCCCGCTTTAGTAGAGAACGTTGAAATTGAGATCGTTCTCTTCTAGAAACTCCCCCACAATTCGCGACTGTTGATTGCCCCTTGGCACCATGGCATAACATGCGGGCGCTGGGTTGACCTCTCGAAGCTCGTACCACAAATCGTCTAATACGTCGTTACCGTGTTTGAGAAATGTTTCTCCCCAAGAGGTGGTATACAAAACACTGACATGCTCAACCGTGGCTTTTTGGCGCAAGGTGGGAAAATTCACAACCGCAAAGCAGGCTGTTATGCGTTCGGGGCTAAGTAGGTCTTCCCTAGGAAGCGAGGATACTTTTACTGGAGGGAAGTAAGTACACAGGTGTTTAAGTAAGTCATTGAGATCAAGTTCACTTATTTCACCATAATTATAGTCTAGGTAGACCTTACTGTTAGTGTCGATGATTTTACTTGAAACACACCACACCATAAGCGCCAGTGCACTAGAAGCCTGAGTGATTTTTTGGGTCTCGTCCATAATACCCGACTTACTTAGTAAGTCACCCGCATAGGCGGTCCAAAGCTCGGTGCCATTTTTACGCTGTTTCATCGCGATGGTTATCTTTTCGCAATACAGGCTTTCATCAAAGGCGCGGCGCAAAAACTCTATTTTGTGCTGTTTTTTTCCATAAAAAGTACTCAGCCTTCTACCTAGCACGGTCATGTCTTTTTCGTCCATGGTCTGTTTGTACTGGCCAAGTTGCTTCGAAATGCGGCGATAGCAATTGAGTAAAAAGCGGTGTATGCGAGTACTTAGCTGGACTCTTTCGCTAAATGACCACGTTTGATGGTTATCTAGTTGGAAAAGCTGTTTGCGACTCCAGCCCCATTGTTTAGCGTACGATGCCAAAATTTTTCGTTTGAAATTGGTTTTTGCGCCTTCAGGTAGCGGCTGGCTGAGCTTATAGGCACATTTTAGATACAAACACTGCTGGAGTATGAGAATGTCTTCTGGCTGGCCGTGCTTTTTGTAGTGTTCGATAAGCTCGTCGAACATAAATGCATAAGGGTCGATATGTGATACTTGCCCTGGGGCTTCACTACCATGATGCACCTGCTTTTTTAAAGCATTGCACAGCGGTTGCCCGTGCTCGATATTGGCAAGGTATACTTCGAGTTTTGCCATTTTAAGGAGGGACTTGAACGGTGAGTCCATGGCTTTGCCCAACTGCCATATGGCTGCGCCAAACAGCTCGCTGGCGTCGAGCCGCTCTAAACCGCCGAGGTCCATAAACCAGTCTACGTCTGGTGAACCGCCTTTCTCTAAACTGTTGTAGAGCGCTTGGTATTGCTTGTCAGTTGTTTTCTCGGGGGTTAACCACCAAAAGGGGGCTTTGCCTGCAACAACAATGTTCGTGTTGTAAAATTCAGCTTTCAAAAACAAAGCTTGTGCTGAACCAGCACTCTCTCCATCAGCTACCCCAAAGTCGTTGTGTTTTACCTTATCAATTTCTGATAAGAAAAAGTGGACTTCAATATCAAATTGTTGTTCTGCCCACGACTCGATAGCAGAGAGCTTTTGTTGTAATAATGCTAATGCTTCTTGGGAAAACTGCTTGCCGTCGACACAAACCCAATAATCAAAATCAGATTCATCCGTTTGTGCAATTGTGCCAATACTTCCCATCAATACCAGTGATGAAATAGCGCGCTGTCTTGGCCACACTTGTTTAATGTCAGAGAACAAATCACATTGTTCGGGAAAGCAACGCATTAACGCGTTTTCCACATCGTTTCTAAATGAGTAATTATTAATACCGAAGGGCACGCTCTCACCGTTTGCTGATGGCGCAACGTAACCCGGAAGCGCTTTATGATTCACGTGTACCAAAAAAGGGAGAACATGGAACAAGGGCTGGTGGTTAATTGGAAGAAGTGCAAGGGCACGCTCAATTCGCGCTTTGTTATATCTCAAAACGCGCAATAAGCGGATGGTTAGGTTTTGTTGAACCGAGAGCGGTTGTTGCGCAGTCATTGCACTAAATTAAACATCTTCATGATGCCAAGCATAGCGCTATTTTTCTCTTACTTCCTTAACTTTAAGCGATTAGGCGCAAGATTTGATAGATAAACCTCTATAACCGAAAGAAATGATCTAAATCACCCTTTTTTCAGTGGCCCACAAAAATGACATTGCGTTAACGTACTTTGTGAATTTCTAACCTTGCACTAACTTTAGTATATAAGCTTTTTTTCTGGTGTCACGTTCAATGAAAAACATAAGGATAATGTTGTTTGCATTGCTGTGTTTAACTCTTATGCCATTAAGTGCTGCAGAAGAGCAGCCATTACTAATGACGTGGGCTATCAACGATGCGCCACCTTTTCATGTTGTTGATGGAGAGTACAAGAACTCGGGTATTTGTGACGTACTCATTGACACGCTAAAAGACACCATGTTGCAAACGTCACATGAAACGATTTTGATGCCTCAAAATAGAATACAAATGTTGTCTCAGCAAAAGCAAAACTTGTGCTTTCCATGCTTGATAAAACGCGAAGACAGCGATGTGTGGGTGTATTCCGATGAGACGGTGATACATGCTCCTCTTGGCATTATCGGGCGTCCCGAAGTGTTGGATCCTTTCCTCAACCAAGACGGTAGGGTGTCTTTGGAAGAGCTAGTGAACAGTGCTCCGCTGCGTATGGGAAAGCCGTTGGCCAGGCGTTACCCCGATGTGTTACAACCTTTTGTTGATAAGGTGAGCCAAACGAGCCACTTTGCACAAGTCACAGGTCAAAACGCAACGGTGAGAGTATTGGAGCAAATAGATATGGGGCGGCTGGACTACACGTTAGAGTACCCCTCTATTTTGCAGTATTACAACATGACGCAGGGAGCCAGTACGCTGGTTTACTATCAAACTGCTGAATGGTCGAATACCGGCGTGGCGGGGGCCATTGGCTGTACAAGCAATGCTTGGGGACTACGTGCTGTTGAAAGAATAAACCAAGCCTTACCCAAGGTATTAAGCAATCCAATCTACAAAAAACAACAAACATTTTGGCGAGCGCGCGTACCAGAAATAAGGGGTGATGCGCTTGAACAAGCAGCAAATTAGCTGCACTTGATTGTATTGTCAATTAAGGCTTAAGCATGGCAAAGTCAATGATGCTATTGAAGTTCGTATCGCTGGGTAATGTGCCAAAAGTGGTGCCTTGAAATCCGCCAAGTCTCGTTTTGCAGAAATCATGAGCGACGGGGGACTCATCCTCATCGAGCAATACAGATGCTGCGATCGCCAGTGCAGTTTGCTCTGTAATAAAGCGACTACGAATTTCCATATTACTTTTGTCATTTAAGGTTTCAACAAGCTTGGCTATGTGCGCATCGAAGTACGCGTTTTTACCAATTTGTGCATTGAACTCTTCAAATAGTGCATCTTTGATGCTGGGTTCCTTTGAGAGGGCGCGCAATACGTCTAGGCATTGCACATTGCCACTGCCCTCCCAAATAGAATTAAGCGGGGCTTGACGGTAATATCGAGGCATAGGGTTTTCCTCCACATACCCAATGCCGCCGAGACATTCTTGCGCTTCGTTGACAAATGTAGGTGTACGTTTGCAAATCCAGTATTTACCGATGGCGGTAGCAATTCTAGCAAAAGCCGCCTCGTGGGTATTATTTTTTGATTGATCGACTGCTTTTGCTACGCGCATTGTCATTGCGGTTGCTGCCGCGCACTCTAATGACAAATCAGCCAACACGTTTTGCATTAGCGGTTGGTTAATGAGTGTATTGCCAAATGCATCTCTATGGCTTACATGATGTATAGCTTGTACCAAGGATTGACGCATAAGCGCCGATGAGCCAATCATACAATCAAGGCGCGTGAGTGAAACCATATCTATAATGACAGGCACGCCTCTCCCTTCTTTGCCTACCAAGTACGCAGTGGCTTCTTGAAACTCTACTTCACACGATGCGTTGCTCCAATCGCCCAATTTGTCTTTAAGGCGCTGTATGCGCACTCTGTTAAGCTCACCAGTTTCTAACAGGCGAGGAAGTAAAAAGCAGCTGAGGCCACCTTGCGATTGAGCGAGTATCAAATGACCATCACTCATGGGGGCAGAGAAGAAGAATTTGTGTCCGGTAATACGATAGGAACCGTCGGATTGCTTAACAGCGGTGGTTGAATTGCGTCTCACATCAGAGCCACCTTGTTTCTCTGTCATTCCCATACCAAGGGTAATACCTTGTTTAGCGTGCGCTGGAATGTTTCGGTTATCGTAGCTTCCCTGTATGAGTTTCTCGAGCCAAAATGCTGGCAAATTATCAGCATGTTTGAGAGCCGGCACGGCTGCATGCGTCATGGTGAGTGGACAAGCTGTGCCAGATTCTGCTTGATAATGCATGTACATTAGTGCTGCTCGCACCACATGAGCACCCGGTGTTTTATCATTTTGCCACGAGTAGCTATGCACTTGGTTGTCCATGGCAGCTTGCATAATTTCATGATAGCTCGGATGAAAGTCAACATGATCGGTTCGGCGACCATAGCGGTCAAAAGGCGCAAAAGTGGGTTTTTGCCTGTTGGCGAGCTCGCCATGTTCCATCAGTGAGTTGCCTGCAATCTCGCCGTATTTATGTAGGCTTGTCATTATTTCATCATAACTACTTGAGGCATTGTCTTGCGCAAGAAAGCGGTGCGTGAAGTGTTTTAGTAAGGGGTCGTCGTCCCACAAGTTGTAAGGCTGAATAGGGAAGGGCTGGTTTTCAACAACATGAGTATCGAAACGATGTAACTTTGTCATAGCAAGATGCCTTATTTACCGTAGAACGCGCAAACTTTACTAAACATTACATCTAATGCTTTATTTGATCAAATTGAGTAATGTCTGTTAAAGGTGGGATGCATACGTTGCTCGTGTATGATGGTGTTATGTGAAAACACCCAAGGCACTCGCAAAGGGTAAACAAAATAGTAATGACGAATAATTCAAGTAAAAAGCCAGTGGCGCGTAAACTATTGCTCAAACTGCTAGGGTCGCGCGAACACATAGAGATGAATGCGGCTACAGCGGTTCGAGTTGGGGCGTTATTCGGCATATCTGAAAACAATATACGCGTAACACTTAATCGTTTGCACAGTAGCAATCTACTTTCACTGGTTGAACGGGGCTATTATCAATTAGGCCCTGAGGGTAAGCAGTTTGCCGCAGAGATAAATCAGTGGCGGCATGCCGAGGCGCTACTAGCCACATGGGACAATAGTTGGGTAGCGGTTCATACTGGGAATCTAGCCAAAAGCGATAAGAAACAGCAGCGTCATAATGCACGAGCCCTGAAGCTCCTTGGTATGGAAATGCTGGCCAATGATTTATACATCAGGCCTGCCAACCTGAAAGCATCGCTTAAAGAAATACGACAGAAATTGCACAACCTTGGTTTGTCTAAACATGCCCTTGTGTTTAATGCTTGCGATTTTGACACATCGCTCAATGAAAAAGCGCATCAATTATGGAAGGGACAATGTTTGGAGCAACGTTATCAAGAAGGGATAACAAAATTAGAACGTTGTTTAGAAACGCTCACCACACTCTCTATTGAAGATGCGCTGATAGCGTCTTATGAAGCGGGTGACAATGCAATTCACGACCTTGTGTTTGACCCTCTGCTACCGTCGCCTCTGGTTAATGTTGAACTTAGAAAGCTGTATCGAGAGCTCGTCATGCACTTTGATGATGTAGGTACGCAGATTTGGTACCAGTTCTTGCATTAACTCTTATACTGATTCTAGGAGTCGCAGGCGGGCGTAATCGTCCGTCAAAAAAAGGAGCAATGACGTTTTTATGAGTGATAAGAGACCGCTGTTTAAACATATTCGTAACCATGGTGCTTTGTTCAGTGAGCTATCTCAATATCGAGACGCAGCAGTTTCAGCACGTGGTTATGCTGGGTACGAGTTTCACAAGACACCAAAGTTTATTGCCGAAGATGGAGCAAGGCTGACAATAGAGCCAGAGCGCAGTATTGTTTTGCCATCGGTTAATGTCCTTGAAGGTTTAAAGAAAAAGCTCGCTACGGCCATTCCCACATTGAGCATGGTAAAGAATAGCGAAATTGGCTATCGCTACCCAACGGCAGCACTTGCTGGGCTTGATGCTCCTTTTATAAAGCGGATGCGTTCGGAGTACTTTCATCGCCTAGACGAAGATAGAAGTATTTGCCGTCCAGTCAATTTGTCATATGGTATCAAAAGTCGAGGTAAGGCAGACAATCGCCTTGAGTACGAAGTATGGATGCCGGATGAGGCACCCGATCAAAACCCCCTACCACTGTTAATTGATTTGTATGGTGAAGATTTACCCAATGATGTTCGCCACTTTGTCGAGCAACCTTCAAAAGTGCATGGGTGGATGGGAGTCAAAAGAGCGGCTTTTGAAGCGCTATATACGCACAAGGAATGTGGTGATTTGATCATTTGTGTCGCGATGAGTGTGGATGCATACAATATTGGGGCGAGGCCTGACCTGTCTTTTTCGCCAGAAGCAGAAAGTTCGATTGCAATCAGCAACGCTGAATTTGAGTGGGAGATAGACGGTTATTATGCCCCCAGAGAATGGCAGTTTGATCATGATGCTGTTTGGCATGCGATAAATCATACGTTGGAAGCGATTAATGCGCCCTTGGACGATATCTACAGCAATGACATTATCCCTATAGCTGAAAGTAAAACCGAGCGCATTCTGTCTACGTTAGCATCACTTGGTGTGTCGAAAGGGGAGATCGACACCTTAGACCTACAGCCATGGGAATTTATGCTTACAGAGAGTGAGCATCGAGTGAAAGCGCATGACCCTAGCCGTTCTGTAAACCTGCTTGGTCGCCTTAATCGACTATTTTACCAACCTGAACAACCACTCCCTTCGCTCAATCGGCTTCATGACCTTATTTTGTAGGTCATGACGCTTTTTATCTTGTTTTAATCACACTTGTTGTCATAACTGCTGTCATCATTCCGACTTATTTGTAAATTTTTAGATAAAATTACATTATTTTTGTAAATAACTTTCATTTTTGTCGTGATCTGATTGTTTTTTTCGTGTTTTCTGTAATTAAATTACAAAAAATGCTTTATTTATTGAATTTGTTGTTCATAATGTACACATCACTGAGGTGATATCTAATTAAGTTACAAAATAGGAATTCAAAAATGAAACTGTCTACTTTTGCTATCGCACTAACGCTATCTGTTGCAGCAACACAATCATTTGCTAAAGACGTACGTCTTCAGCCAGTAAACAACAACATCGAAACACAAGCGTGCTTGACTGCTGCTGAAGAAGGATTTGGTCCAGCGCTTCGTTTTATCCGAAACAGCGGTTTTAATGCAGAAGAGTTTAGTGCTTCTGTTCGTTGTAACGGTGAGTCTCTTCGTACATTTGCGTACATGTACAAAAACAATCAAGTAACAGAAAACGCAAAAACAGTTGCACTTGTTGCTAAAAATCAAGACGCAGCGTCACAAGCGTGTTTAGAAGCTCTTACAATTGGTAAAGATGCTGCATTAGTAAAGTATGGTCTTGAAGGTGAAAACATCATTTGTAATCACCAAGACATTTCAGACTTCGTACGTCAGTATCGCGCAGAAAACGTGATTGTGCGCTCTAACGCAGAGTAAGCACTAAGCAGTTAATTGCTTAAAACTTTGTACAGTTTCATGGCCTTTCGCTCAAAAGGCGAGAGGCCTGACACTTTACTCGATGTTACTGCTGTGTAGCGTGAATCAAATGAAAGGCTCTTTGTCGCCCGTCCAGATACGTAACGTTTTGCCCATCAAAATACGCGTCTTCTTCTAACATAATTCGTATTTCTTTTTTCCACTTATCAATGTAACTCGCGGCGTTTAACTCAATAGAATAGGCCGTGCGCTCAAACATTGGATAGTCTCCCTTAATAGGAACGCCTTCTTGGGCATCCCACATTCCTATCGTTGGCCCAGCTCCATGTCCATGTAAACCAAGTGGGTGTGTATAAATGGAAGGTTTAATGCCTTCACTAATGGCTTGTTCTCTAGACAGTTTCAAAATGGTGTTGCCAGTACGGCCTTGTTGAAAGTTGTTTGTTAGTATGTCCTGCAGGCGGTTTGCTTTAGCCAGTGCCTGCTGAAGTGCTTTAGGTGCGTTAGTTTCGCCAGGTCTTAACACATACGCATGTTGCTGCTGGTCGGTATTTAAACGCAGGTAAGTAATACCAAAATCAACGTGCAGCAAATCTCCAGGCCTGATCACATTTTCTCCCGGTCGCTTACTGAATGCCTTAATCTGGTCAAATTCTTCGCTGTCTGCACGCTGAATTGAAACCGTTGGATGAAACCAGTTGGTTAAGCCTAATTTGCGAGTTTGATCCCTTAGCCACCAGACTACGTCGTCGGTCGTGGTGATATTTGGTGTAATGACATCATTTGAAAATGCCTTTGCAATAAGACTGTGCCCTATTTTCGCAAGCGTAGGATAGTGAACCATTTCTAGTTTGCTGCGTGTCTCAAGCCATCCGATGGCGAGCTTCTCACCGGATACAATACGAGGTTTAACGTTGTCAGGTAGTGCGCTCAACAGCTTTGTATATTCTGTAGAGGTCATGCCATCTGCTAGTGCAAATGCATCAGACGTATTGATTGCGATGCGTTTCGGGTCTCGTTGAACAATGATGTCCACCAGTGCTTTCCACTGATCTGGCTGCGCTTCTTTATCCCATGCTTTTTCAAATAGGTCTCCGACCGCATAGCGAGCAACGGCGAGTTTTTCTAGTGGTCCATTGTTATGAGGACGATAAATTACCAGCATGGTGTGTCTGCGTGCTGATAACCACGTTGAAGGAAGCATTGTTTTTAACACCGGGTCCTCATTGTATTCCCGCGACATGATAATCCACATATCAATGCTTTCTCTTGCCATAATCTGGGGCAATACGTCATCGATACGCTCTTTTGTGATTCGGTCAATAAGATCGCTTCGTGCCTTCATGTTCAAAATTGGCTTGGCGTATGCACTGTTTACCCAACAAATTGTAATCAGTATGAGCATTATGTATTTGTTTATTCTTTTCATTTTTAATGTTCACTTTTTCTTGTTCGAAAAAAGACCTACACTCTATAAGTACGCAAGGTATTTGTTGTCGCCCCCCCAACAGGAGGGTTGATATTATTCAGTTTTATCATTTGTCACGGCTTGGCGAAATGTTTTCATGAAGCATATTGTTTTTTTATTGTTGTTTTTTTGTACGGGTGTTGGGGCGGCCGACTCTACCGTTGTGAAGTGGGGGACTGACCATTGGGAAGGCTTTACAGACTATAACGGAACAGGTTTTTATCACGAATTGATCAACGAAATTTTTCCGTCGCCTACCTATGCCGTGGAGGTGAGCTATTTCCCGTGGAAGCGCTCACTGCGGCATTTATCGCAAGCTGATATTCATATGACCGGTGCTATGCCAAAAAACGACAAGTTCTACCAGTCTGAAAAGCCATTGTTAAAAGCCAACATTGTGTTGGTGAGTAAAACTCAAAAGGATTTCACCGAACTAGACTTGAAAAACAAGATTGGCGCGTACAGAGCCGGTTATGACGACGTCATTTTCTATGCGGTAATGCCTAGCTCGGTGTCAGGGATTGCGGTTCAGAATGTTAGCCAAGGCTTGTCGTTACTCAAACAGGGGAAAGTCGACTTTTATGTAGATACCGAAAATCTGACCTATCAATTTTTCGGAGAGAGCATTCAACGTAAAGAGCTGTTTTCCAAAGAGGTCGGTCATCTTCAGCTGTATTGGTCATTTGCTAAAACCGATAAGGGCGAACGTTTAAAGCGTCAGTTTGATAAACAGATGCTAGCGTTGGAGCATAAAGGGACCTTATCTGAACTTTATGCGAAGTATTCTCTTGAAATTCCTCATTAGTCTTCGATATGCTCGCCGCGGTTTTTAACTAAGCCCCACGACATAGATTATAGATTCGACTAGTAACGACTAA
The DNA here is from genome assembly GCA_964454185.1 of uncultured Alteromonas sp. Lineage (GTDB taxonomy): Bacteria > Pseudomonadota > Gammaproteobacteria > Enterobacterales > Alteromonadaceae > Alteromonas. Next base: position 1,313 of record CAYVST010000037.1, on the reverse strand, counting down.
TGCACCCAAAAAACCTTCATAAAAACGGCTATCCCATAGACGCGTTGTGCAAGACGCATCCGAAACTCACTCCCTTTGTTATTCGCGCCAAAAGCGGGCAAAAAAGCATTAACTTTGCCGACGCCAATGCCGTAATGGCGTTGAATGCAGCACTTTTACAACACTATTACCACGTCGAATTTTGGCAAGTGCCTAAAGGCTATCTTTGTCCACCCGTGCCCGGGCGGGCAGACTATATTCACGCCATTGCCGACTTGTTATCTACCACCAACCTTTGTAAAGGAACGCAAGTCAAAGGCCTTGATATTGGTGTCGGCGCCAATGCTATTTATCCTATTGTTGGCATCGCAAGCTATCAATGGGCTTTTGTTGGCAGTGAAGTCGATGATATTGCCTTTCGTAACGCTTCGGAAATAGCCAGACAAAATTCACATCTGCAACCACTTTTAAGTATACGCAAACAGCGTACAAAAAATGCTATTTTTGATGGCATCATTGAAGACGATGAGTATTTTACCTTTACCATGTGCAACCCGCCTTTTCACAAATCACAAAAAGAGGCGCTGCAGGGTACCCAGCGTAAAACTCAAAACCTCAAACGCAACGCGGAAAAACGCGGCTCCAAAGGTGCAAGCAAAGCAAAAGCAAACCTTAATTTTGCAGGGCAAGCGAATGAGCTTTGGTGTGAGGGCGGCGAGTTGGCCTTTATTCAGCGAATGATTACAGAAAGTACTCAATACAAAGAGAATGTAGGGTGGTTTACCTGTTTAGTCTCGAAAAGCGCGCATCTAAAACCTATTGAAACCAGTATTCGCTATCATAAAGCCACACAGTTCAAGGTTGTAGAAATGGGGCAGGGCAACAAGTTAAGCCGTTTTGTAGCCTGGTCCTTCAGAGAATTTAACGTGTCGAAAACTACTTTTGCACAGTAAATTTTTAATATTATTCAATTAATTACCATAATATCAGGACGTATCCAAGTTATAAATTCTGTGTTAGCTTAATTTTTTCATTCTTGTTTTAAGGGAATAAATTGAAGCTTAGTTCTAGAAATCTCATCATGATAATTGGGGCATTAGTTGCGTGTTTGCGGGTTCATCCGGTAATTGGTGATGAAAATAATTACACGCTAATTACTGAAACTATTGCCTCTGAAGTGCTGGGTGAACAACGTACCGTAAACGTGCAGTTACCCAAGTCATACAGAGAAAACGAAACTAAATACTACCCCATCATTTATCGTTTAGATGGTGCTGGAAACCTTCCTATGATGAACGCTGTTCTAGAGCGTCTTCAGTCACAAGGTAATGCCC
>CAYVST010000036.1:0-36655 GCA_964454185.1 uncultured Alteromonas sp. | reverse complement strand
ATACAAGCAATTTGCCGTATAGACGTCTATCTGTCAACCGCAGTTTTCACCACACTGTATTGCATAAACTGCAACACTAAATCAAGAATGTTTCCATATGAGGTACAATGCATAACATCACAAAGGTATTTTATACATCATCAACGATATTTTGTGACATAAAATCAATAAGTAAACGTATTTTAGGGGCTACATTTCGATTGGACGGAAAGACAGCCCAAATGGCCTCCTGCTTGTCTTTATAATCTGGTAATACCTCTATTAAATTTCCACACTTCAGGTCTTCTCGCACGTAAAATCCAGGTAATTGGGTTATACCCAGCCCTTCAAGGGCCGCACTTCGTAGCGCATTGCCACTGTTGTATTTCACCCTTCCTTGTACCGATAGTGTCTGGGGTTGATTGTCTACAACAAACCGCCAATATGCCTGAGACCCCACCAGCAATGCGTGATGTTTTAGCTCATCAAGTGCCAATGGCACAGGGTGATGTTCAAGATATGCAGGGCTTGCGCACACATAAAGACGCCGAGTCGCAAGCTTTTTCGCAACCAATGTAGAATCTTCTAGTGTCCCAATGCGAATTGCCAAATCTAGGCCTTGCTCGACTATGTCTAATTTGTCGTTGGAAAACGTACATTGCACGCTGATGCCAGCATATTTTTTCATAAACGCATTAAGCAATGGGGCAATAAAGGCTTCGCCAAAAGCCACAGGCGCGGTCAATCTGATAAGGCCCTGAGGCGTTTTCTGCAGCGCACTCACCGCTAACTGTGCATTTTCTAATGACTTAAGTGCAGGAAACGCGTGTTCGAAGTAAAGCGAACCAGCTTCAGTAAGCGACACACTGCGTGTAGTTCGCTGTAGCAGTTTTACCCCTAGCTGTTTTTCTAACGATGCTACTTTTCGACTCACTTGTGCAACAGACGTATCCAGTTTACTCGCCGCTCCGGTAAAATTACCCACTTCTGCCACCGCACAGAACTCCATTACACCTTCTAAGAATTTCATTCAGCTATCACCCGTTTTTTTCTTTCCGTCATTTCTCTCTAACTGCGTTAGTAGATAAGAGTATACCTCTTTATTATTACAAATATGCAAAAGTGATTTACTTATTCTGTATTTATCTACTGCAAAGTCTTTTCTATACTTCCCTTATCTTAAAACACACAGTTTTGTGACCAAGGAGTCAGTAGATGACGACGTTCAAAGATTCATTGCAAGAAGGCCAAACCCACATTAAATCCAAAGCAGCTGTCGCATGGGGACCAGGCGAACCACTAAAAATGGAAGAAGTCGATGTAGAACTTCCCAAAAAAGGGGAAGTATTGGTACGTATTGTCGCTACGGGTGTCTGCCATACGGATGCGTTTACCCTGTCAGGCGATGATCCAGAGGGCGTTTTCCCTTCAATTCTCGGGCATGAAGGTGGTGGTATTGTCGAAATGGTGGGTGAAGGCGTAACCAGCGTTTCTATTGGCGACCATGTTATTCCGCTGTATACCGCAGAATGCGGCGAGTGCAAATTTTGTAAGTCGGGAAAAACAAACCTGTGTCAGGCAGTTCGCGAGACTCAGGGCAAAGGCCTTATGCCTGATGGCACCAGCCGTTTCTCAAAAGACGGAGAGCCCATTTATCATTATATGGGTTGTTCAACCTTTTCTGAGTTTACTGTGCTTCCAGAAATATCATTAGCAAAGGTCAACAAATCTGCCCCTCTTGAAGAAGTCTGCCTACTGGGATGTGGTGTCACTACAGGTATGGGTGCAGTATTAAACACGGCGAAAGTGCAAGAAGGCGACACTGTGGCAATTTTCGGTTTGGGCGGTATTGGGCTGTCAGCGATTATTGGCGCGCGAATGGCGGGTGCAGGCCGTATCATCGGTATTGATATTAACGAAAGTAAGTTCGACTTAGCTAAGCAGTTGGGCGCGACGGACGTAGTAAATCCAAAACACTACGACAAACCTATTCAAGAGGTCATTGTTGAAATGACTGACGGCGGCGTAGACTTTTCCTTTGAGTGTATCGGCAATGTAAATGTTATGCGCTCAGCGCTTGAGTGTTGTCACAAGGGTTGGGGCGAATCTGTTATTATCGGTGTAGCGGGTGCAGGCCAAGAAATATCGACACGCCCATTCCAACTGGTTACTGGACGTGTATGGCGCGGCTCAGCATTTGGCGGAGTAAAAGGTCGTTCTCAGCTGCCTGGCATCGTTGAGCAATACCTAAATGGTGAATTTGGACTACAAGAGTTCATTACTCATACTATGGGACTTGACGACATTAATGACGCATTTGAGCTTATGCACAAAGGCGAGAGCATTCGTTCAGTGGTGCATATGGACAAATAGCCACTATTATTTTCCGCTGTTATCGAAAAAAGCCCGAAAAAAAAATCGGGCTTTTTTTACTGCTACTGCTTACTGACCATCTGGTGCATTTTCGCTTATAAAAATAATCACAAAGTCTTACCTGTAAAGCGATGCAGATGAGCAAACTGCTCTTTAACGTTGAATTATCGCCTACGCTGTCAGAAAACCTTCATTTTTCATACATTTATTTGTCACTCAACTTTCACATTGTTCATTCAGTCTTTTCGCGCGGAAATTAATCTCCCCGCCAAAACATATCGGCGTCTTACAAAACACATTACTCAAAACAGGCAAGGACAGATGATGAAAAGCGAAACTCTTCGTGGCATTAAATATTCAGCTATCGCACTCGCGGTAACGTTAGGCATGAGCGCATGTTCACTAGAAGGTGACGACGGCGCTGATGGCGTTCAAGGTCCAGTAGGTGAACAGGGCCCAGTTGGCGACCAAGGACCAGTTGGCGATCAGGGACCTCAAGGCGATACAACAGGTAAGCTAACGCGCATTGCAACTGTGCCACTTGGTGCTGAAGTAACCGGTATTTTCCTTACCGATGCGGGCGATTTATTCTTTAACGTTCAGCACCCTTCTAATACCAATACAGCCACTAATAGTGTTAATGCAATGCCAATTAACACAGGCACCGTTGGTGTACTTGCAGGTGTTAACTTTAATAACCTACCAGCTACACTGCCTAACTCTCCTGTACCTTCAACAGATGAAGAGAAAGAGCTTGTTATCTCAGCGATTGGCCAATACCAAGTACTAGGTCAAACCGGTGACACCTTCGATACTGACCTACCTGAAGGTTTAGGCCATATCTATACACTTGATGGTGCAGAGCTTGTCTTAGAAAACGATATGCCTGACTTCAATGGCTTTATCTCAACGGCTGATAACGAAGGTTACCTGTTCTCTAACTGGGAAGAACTTCCTGGTGGCATGAGCCGAATGAAAATTGAAAAAGACCAATTCGGCATGTGGCAAGTAACAGAAGCAATGATGCTAGACTTTTCACCTGTGTGGGGCACGGCCGCTAACTGTTTTGGCTCAATGTCACCGTGGAACACACCGCTTACTTCAGAAGAGTGGGTAGTTGATTCATCAGTAGACACAACGACATCGCCAAACTGGAACAACCCTGAAGCGGTTGCGACAAGCTCTCGCCTTGGTCGTATGTGGCAAATGACAGCGCCTGACGCGCCAAACCCTTATAACTATGGCTATATCGCAGAAGTAACCGAACCTCTTGCCGATGAGCCAGTCATTGTTAAGCACTTCGCAATGGGTCGTTACGAACACGAAAACTCAACTGTCATGCCTGACGGCAAAACGGTTTATTTGTCTCAAGATGACACGGGCGGTGTGTTGTTCAAATTTGTTGCTGACACTGCCGAAGATTTATCTGCAGGTACGCTTTACGGTGCAAAACTGACACAAGACGCGGGTCAAAATGACCCTGCAACAACAGGCTTCTCTGTTGAGTGGGTAGAGCTTGCTAGCGGCGACAACATGACAATCCGCGCATGGATTGACGAATACAATGGCCTTGGTACAGACGACTATGTTGAAGGTGAAAGCTCATATATCACTATGGCTGACGTACAAGCTTGGGCTGACGGCGATGCAACTTATCCAACTGTTGAAAACGGTGGTTCAAGCGTAACAGCAGGTCAACCAATGGATGATCGTGTGGCGTTCTTAGAAAGCCGTGCAGCAGCTCGCCTTAAAGGTGCAACTGCCGAATGGAGAAAGCTAGAAGGTATTTCAATTAACCTTAAGCGCGCACAAGAAGCGGTTGAAGGTGTCGACACTATCGAAGGTGAGACAGTACAAAATGCCTACCTTTACATCGGTATAGCAGATATTGACAACACGATGACAGACGGCGAAGGCGATATGCAGCTTTCTGCTCGCGTGAAAGACTGTGGTGGTGTTTACCGCGCGCAGCTTGAAGAAGGCTACAACATTTCTCGCATCGAACCGGTAGTAATGGGCGGTACATATCGTTCAAGCCTTACAGGTGCAGAGCGTTGTGACGTTGAGCAGCTATCTCAACCCGATAACGTGATCGTTATGAACGACGGTCGAATCCTTATCGGCGAAGACGGCTTCCAAGAAAACAACACGCTTTGGATGTATGAGCCAGCAGATAAGTAACACCCTATTTTAGCCAATTATTCCGGGTACCGAGGTACCCGGATTTTTTCGTTGTGACGACCATGAAATATCAAAAACTCTATTCAAGCATTGGCATTACATTCTTGTTGTTCTTAACAGCAGCATGTAGCGATGACCAACCAAGCGTAAGTGAGCAAGCGCAACAGCTTGTGAATGAAAAAGCGAACGACAAACCTGTTAGCTACCCATATAAAGAAGGCGACGATATCCCCGCCCTCGCCTACATTGAACACAATGAAGTTTATAACCCCGAATCGGTCATTCCGCCTCAGTGTTATACCAAAACAGACGGCGTGAATAACCCTTGTTATGCCTGTCATCAAAGTTATGACATGAGTGAAAAGCGCCCTAACCAAATGGGTGATGGCACATTACAAGGCAATTATGAGTTCTCAGACGTGGGTCTGACGAACAGTTGGAAGAACCTTTTTATCGACAGAAGGTCGCTCATTGCCAATATTGACGATGCCACTATTAAGGCCTACGTTGAGCAAGATAACTACAGTGCATCACTTGCAACAGACACACTGCCCGAATACATGCGTATTGAGAATCTTAGCCAAGCAGAACGAGCCTTTGACGAACGCGGCTTTGCCAAAGACGGTAGTGGCTGGGTGTCGTATAACTACAAACCCTTTCCTAGCACATTTTGGCCCACAAATGGGTCAACCGGTGACGCCATGATTCGTCTGCCAAAAGCATTTCAACAGCTTAATGGCAAGGACAACCAAGCAGTTTACATCGTCAACTTAAGTTTGGTAGAAATGGCGCTTAAAGCGCTGGATACCATCACGATTGCACCAATAAACGAAAAACTTATTAATGTTGATTTAGATAATGATGGCCAGCTAAGCGAGCAAGTGACCCAACTAACCCGATTGAGCCATTATATCGGTGACGCGAATGCTTTTCCCCTAGCACACATGCTCTACCCCGAAGATACGGAGTTTTTGCACACCGTTCGTTATATTGGCGTTGATGAGCAGGGCAACATTTTTAACGCCCCCCGAATGAAAGAAGTGCGTTACATGAAAAAGCATATGTTCCGTTCTCGAGAAAGCCTTGCCTCAGCATATTATGCGGAAGAAAAAGATAAGCACTTTGAAAAGCTACCGCAAACCCGGTATTTAGGTGAGTCAGGCATAGATAATGGGTTTGGCTGGACTATTAACGGTTTTATTGAAGATGAAAAAGGCGAACTTCGCGCCCAACATGACCAAGAACTCGCCTTCTGCAATGGATGTCATAAAACCGTAGGCTCTACGTTTGACCAAACATTTTCTTTTGCTAGAAAAGTACCGGGTAAACAAGGATGGGGCTATATCAACCTTCATGACATTGAAGATGTGCCTAATATCAATGAAGAAAAAGGCGAATTTCTGACTTACATGGAACGTGTGGGTGGGGGCGATGAATTCCGTCAAAATGCAGAAATGCTAGCGAAATGGTTTGACGAAAAAGGCATGGTAAAAGCGGATGAATTGAATAAAGCCAAGTCGGTATATGACATCATCACACCAAGTGCTGAGCGTGCCTACGCGCTGAACAAGGCGTACCTGACTATTGTCAAAGAGCAGAGCTATTTGTTTGGTCGCGATGCAACCCTAACTGAAGCGACTAATGTGCTAAGTACTATTGATGCTGAGCAACCGCCCCTTAAGCCAGAGCATCGCTTTAAGTGGGACATGCGTTTAGATTGGCACAAAGGTGAAAAACATCAGGTTGCTGGCCTTAATTAGCACCCCTTTGGCATATTTGACATGTAAAAAAGGCTCGTTAAGTACGAGCCTTTTTGTGTTTTTTGCACAGTGATGGAGTTCTATCGCTGCTTACGTCTTTTTGCCAAAAATATCATGGCAGCCGACAGCATCAGAATTGAAGAGGGTTCGGGTACCGAAAAACTCGATGCGCGAAGTGCAAGCGCCGGGGCGCCAGTAACACTAACGTTATCGATGAAATTACCGTAAGTACCTCGATTAATAGTAGAAAAGCGAATTGTGGTTAAATTGGACTGCGCTGTAAACTCGCTGTAGAACTCACTCCAACTTTTCACTTTATGGTCGTCAATCACTGTTGAAAACAAAACGCTGTCATTGATGTCGAGAATATCAAAACGAAAACTCTCATTTTTACGCCTGCGCGCCGCGTAAACAAAAGAAACGTCGTATGACTGCCCAGCAATGGTGTTAATCGTTTGATAAATACTATAACGGCCACCATTGCCGTTAGCATTAAGTTCGGCATATTGCCTGCCATCGAACGCCTTAAACCGTTGAAACTGATCCCACAGCTCCATATTGGTGCCAGACCAACCATCAACTGTGCCCGCATTAAATGGACGCCAACTGTTATTGGGAATATCGTTGTTTTCGAAACTACCGTTTACAATGAGATTAGCATGGCTTACACCGCAAATGCTCATTAACGCTAAAAACACCGCCGCTACCTTACGCATGAATTACTCCTCACACAAACTTCAAGATAATTGATCATATTTTAAACGATCTTAATCGCGATGTCTCTTAACCTTTAGCATTGTAATGTAAAGTTAAGTTGTCAGATTATATCCAACCCAATTCAAGCGCTTTTAAGACGGCTCTGGTTCGGTCACGTACGCCAAGTTTAGCCATGATAGCAGATACTTGGTTCTTTACCGTTCCAGAGGACTTATGAATCGTATTAGCTATTTCTTTGTTACTATATCCGGCCGCCACTAGACGCAGTATTTCGAGCTCTTTACCTGTCAGCGATTCCGGTGTATCAAATGACTCAAAGGTGACGTCAAGGCCCTGAAGTCCTTTCAATACCTTCTCGGTAACAGCGGGTTGAATCAGTGTTTCTCCCCGCTCGACAGCTTTGATGCCATCTACCAACGTCTCGAGAGAGACATCTTTAAGCAAATAACCTTTGGCACCCTCGCTAATTGCGCTACTCACCAAGGCATGATCGTCAAAGGTGGTAAGCATAAGCACTGGCACATTGATCGCATTTTCTTTCAGTGCTTTGAGCGCATCTATTCCTGACATTTTAGGCATACGAATATCCATCAGAATCACATCGCACTCGCACTGGTTGAGCGTCTCAATCAGCTGACTTCCATCTTCACACTCCCCCACTACACTAACGCTTTCATCAAGTGCAAGCAGTGACGTAATTCCCTGTCGCACAAGCATTTGGTCTTCCACTAATAAAACACGCGTGCTCATTCGTTCTCCGTTAAGGTTGCATGTACACAAAACCCGATATTGTTGAAACCGGCAGTTAACTCGCCATTGAGCGCTTCAACTCTCTCTCGCATTCCTACCATGCCATTGCCTGGCACAATTGAAGTATTCACCCCTTGCTGAGTATCTTGCATCGTTAGGTGAAACACATTATTTTCTTTATGCAATGTTATTGTAAGTAAACCAGACTGCGTGTGCCGAATAACGTTTGTCACACCTTCTTGAATCAATCGCAGTAACGCATCGGCAATTTTCACATCACTAATTGCGATACCTTGTTGAAAAGCAAGGTTAACTTTGGGCCTGGGTAAATCGCGTATAAGTGAATGCACTGCGCCTTCAAAATCAAGTGTGGCATGCTCTCTAATGTCGGAAATTGCCTCTCTTACGTCACCAAGTAGTAGCTTTGCTATTGCATGGCATTGGTCAATGTGTGTTTTAATTTCAGTGTCGTGTGCCAGCTCGCTTTTACGCGACGCCACTTGTAAATTAATGGTCAACGCTGTGAGATGGTGTCCCAACACGTCATGAATATTGCGCGCAATACGCAGTCGTTCATCTTGGGTAATTGCTTGTTTTATTAGGTGTTGAGTACTAATCAATTGTCTATTGAGCGCATCAGCTTTTTCACGTGCGTCGCTCTCTTTAATGGCTGTATTGGCCATCATCATCGCAAACAAGTTAAACGTCCAAAACAACGCACCGGTCAATACAGCCTGCTCTTCCTGCCAAACAAACGCTTGAATTAACACCGTAGGCAGCGCAAACGGCACGCAAAGCGCTAAACACTTTGCCCATGAAATATAGTATGGAAGTACCGCAGACCATATCACTACAAAAATGGCTATGTAGGCGTAAGGCAAAAGCAATTGGCTTGCAATAGCAAGTGCATACATGGCCCACAGTAGTGGAAACCGCCAACGAGGCAACGTGTTATCGTGGCGAGTAACAAAAACAAAACAGACAGCAATACAGGCAAACACCGTGAATGCGGCAAGTGAACGCCAGTGCCAAAACGACAGTTGCTTGGTAAGAAAATAAAGCGCAGAAACACTTACAAAGAGCCATGTTACAAATGCAGATAGTCGCTCAATGTTATTGATCAACCATACTTTTAAAGAAGAAGTTAACGCCATTAAAGAGGTGCCTAATTCGCTGTACTGACAACATTGTTACAGAAAAGTGTACTCATCACATAGGCCAAAAGTCACTTTTTACATCATGACTTCTGGCACTTATGGTTTACCCGCCGAATCGACAAAATGCTGGCTATCAACACGGGTCTTTAGGAGACAAACTCGATGCAAACACTTCACAGTACACTGGTTTTTCTGCATGTTATTTCTGGCGCAATATCACTTTTTTTATTCTGGATCCCTTGCCTTACGCGAAAAGGAGGCCAACACCACCGTAAATATGGCGAGTTTTACATAAAGGCAATGCTTTTTACCTCAATAAGTGGCGTGGTTAGTTCAACCATAGTCTTGTTTTCACCTTTAACAATTTACCCCACTATGCCTGCTCATTTTGAATCTGTAGCGTATTTTGTGGCATATCTAAAAGGGCAGTATTTGTTTCTCTTGATGCTGAGCCTGCTAGTGTGGAACAACGTTCGTCACGCTCAGCGTGTACTTGAAGTCAAACGCGATATCGCGCAAATGCGCACCCTTTCTTATTTGTGGTTACCTAGTTTACTCTTTGTTATTGCTTCAATAGCACTTTACCAAGGTATCACCTATAACATTACACTAACGTGTATCTTTGCACCGATAGCACTACTTAATGCAGCAAGCATTATTCGCTACGCTTGCCAAAAGACGCTACCAAACGGCAAGTGGGTAGTAGAACATATAGGGCACATCATTGGGTCGGGCATTGGCGCGTATACCGCATTTTTCGCTTTCGGTGGCAGAACTTTGTTTGAAGGAATACCCAGTCTTCAAATAGCCAGCTGGATACTACCTAGCCTTATCGGCATTCCTTTTTCTATTTGGCTTGGTAAAAAATACGGGCCTCGCCAGCCAAAACTAAAGCATGTGTAAAAAGGTTAGGCAGGCCGTACCATGTATAAAGGCGATTTGGTGCTGCCCGTTTTATCATGTATTTTATTTCAGCAAAAAAGTAAGCATACTGGGTGAAAAGGTAAAAGGGGCCACATGATGAAAGTTGAGACAAAAACCACAACGCCGCTCGCGCATGCGTTAACACTTACCCTAGTCTTCTCGACAGCAATGTTTCACGCCAACGCATTTGCTCATGTATCGGAAGAAACTCACACAAGCTCGCATTCGGCACAAGAAGAAGCAGAAACACTGGCATCGCTAACAAATTTACAGCATAACAACACATTCATGCTTTCTTCTGGTTTACCCACCCAAACGCATCTGTCCTTACTGAAAAGTGAGGGTGTAAATCACATCATCGATCTCATCCCTGGAGATCGAACAAATGAGATTCAGTTTACGAGCGAGCTCGACTTAGATTACTTCAATGTGCCTGTAGATTGGGAGTCACCAAGCGTTGCCAACTTCTTAAATTATGCCGCCTACATGAACAAGGTTAGGCAGTCTGGAGGCAAAGTACTTACACATTGCAAACTCAACTGGCGTGGCGCCTCGTTTACGTATTTATATCGCGTCGCGGTTTTAAGCGAAAACGAAGAAAGTGCCAAGGCTGATTTAATGAAAATTTGGCACCCTAATCCTACCTGGCACAAATTTATGTCGGACGTCATTGGTTATTACAACAGTATTAACAACGCGAACGTCGCCATGTCTTTTGACCCTGCACCTGTCGAAAGCGAGTAATTACTCAATTGCCCTCACCGTGAGGGCATCCTTTTCCGAAACACGCTATTATTCAATACATCTGTTTTTTCATATATGATTTGACACATACGAAAAAACAGATATGATAAAACACATACGAAATTTCATATGTGATAGAAAATGTCAGATTGTACGCTGTCGCCCTTATCTTTTTTCAAATGCTTGGCGGAAGAAACACGCCTAAAAACACTTCTTATGCTCAGTCAAAAAGATGAACTGTGTGTTTGCGACTTTATTGATGCACTCAAAATAAGCCAACCAAAAATTTCTCGCCATTTGGCAGATTTACGTAAGTGTGAATTGGTACAAGACACCCGAAGAGGAAAGTGGGTTTATTACCGGCTGCATCCTAATTTACCCCAGTGGGCACGAGACGTAATACAAAATACAGCGTCTCACAATACGCACTATATCGAAGACGCAATGAACAATTTGTGTTGTGAAAATTGCGAATAAATTCAACAAGAACATTTATTTAGACTAAGGAAACGCCGTGAAAATTCTTTATATATGCACACACAATCGCTGCCGAAGTATTTTATGTGAAGCAATAACCAATGCATCACAAGGAGTGCTTGAGGCGCGCAGTGCCGGCAGCCAACCTGTTTCAGAAGTGCACCCACTGTCATTAAAGTACTTGGCTGAGCGCGGATACAATACTAATGGGCTTAAAAGCCAATCGTGGGACGAGTTTGAAGACTATGCAGCAGATTTAGTCGTTACCGTGTGTGACTCTGCAGCCGGCGAGTCATGCCCAGTTTATTTTGGAAATTCGTTAAAGGTGCACTGGGGATTGGAAGATCCCTCTAAGCTTGATGGTAGTGAAGAAGAAAAAGCCACCGCTTTTAATCACACCATGAATATTATTGAGAAACGCGTGGAACGACTCAGTGAACTTGCCGAGCAATCACTATCGCGAGAAGCACTAAAAGACGCGTTAGCGACACTAGGAGCACACTAAGTGAGTACGCAGACCCCCTCCCCTTCCAAAAACGTAGTTATGGAACAAATGCACACGCCTCAGATGACGGATTTTGCGAGCACAACAGCACAGCACAAGCCACGCATTTTGTTGTTGTACGGCTCGCTTAGAGAGCGTTCATATAGCCGACTTGTTATCGAAGAGTCTGCGCGTCTACTTACCTATTTTGGCGCTGAAGCAAAAATTTTCGACCCACGAGGCTTACCGCAACCTGATACCGAAGATGAACATCATCCTAAAGTAAAAGAGCTCCGCGAGCTAATGATGTGGTCCGAAGGGCAAATATGGTGTTCTCCAGAACGTCATGGAAGTATCACAGGTATTATGAAGAGCATGATTGACTGGGTGCCCCTGAGTATTGGTGGGATTAGGCCAACCCAGGGCAAAACCTTGGCAGTTATGCAAGTTTGTGGCGGTTCACAATCATTTAACGCCGTAAATCAAATGCGTATTCTTGGTAGATGGATGCGCATGTTGACTATTCCAAACCAGTCATCGGTAGCAAAAGCGTTTTTGGAATTTGAAGATGATGGCCGTATGAAGGCGTCACCATACTACAACCGTATTGTAGATGTGGTGGAAGAATTGGTGAAATTCACGCTGTTAACACGCGACAACAAAGACTTCTTGGTTAATCGCTACTCGGAAAGGGTAGAGAGTGCCGAAGAAGTCAGTAAGCGTGTTAATCAAAAGTCAATTTAACGGAGACGATAGATGGGGTTTTTCGAACGATATTTATCGGTTTGGGTGGGGCTTTGCATTTTAGCTGGCGTAGGTCTAGGTTACGCTATACCCAGCGTTTTTGAGAGTATAGCAACGCTGGAATATGCACATGTAAACTTGGTTGTTGCTGTACTTATATGGTTAATGATTTATCCAATGATGGTCCAAGTTGATTTTGGTTCATTAAAAGATGTTGGCAAAAAGCCCAAAGGCCTAATGTTGACTCTGGTGGTTAACTGGCTTGTAAAACCCTTTACCATGGCCCTGCTGGGTTGGTTGTTTTTTAAAGGTATCTTTGCCGACTGGGTGGACCCTCAAACCGCTACAGAATACATCGCAGGTATGATTCTCTTGGGAGTAGCACCGTGCACGGCTATGGTTTTTGTGTGGAGCCACTTAACAAAAGGGGATGCAAACTACACCTTGGTGCAGGTATCAATTAACGACTTGATTATGGTGGTAGCGTTCGCGCCACTTACCGCACTGCTTCTGGGTGTCACCGATATTGTTGTTCCTTGGGATACCCTTTTGCTCTCTGTCGTACTGTATGTTGTGCTGCCTTTATTAGCAGGCTTTTTCACACGCAAGCAAATAGAAAAGAAAGGACCAGAAGCTGTCACTGCACTCGTTGATAGATTTAAGCCCTTTTCAGTGTGCGGCCTGCTGTTGACTATTGTTATTTTATTCGGTCTGCAAGCGAATACCATCCTCGCGCAACCACAAGATATTGTCCTTATTGCCGTTCCGCTGCTTTTGCAAACCTATGGGATATTTGCCATTGCTTACTTTGCGGCTAAACGCATGAAGCTGCCTCACAATGTTGCCGCACCAGCGTGTATGATTGGTACATCTAATTTCTTTGAGCTAGCAGTCGCAGTAGCGATATCACTTTTTGGTCTGCACAGCGGCGCAGCACTGGCTACCGTGGTAGGCGTATTGGTTGAAGTGCCTGTAATGTTATCGCTGGTATGGTTTGCCAACAAAACAAGAGATTGGTTTGACTAAGAATGGTCAAAATACGTTACAAGACTTTGGCGTGCTCTTTATAGCAACAACCTTACGTAAAGCGCGTTATACTGCTAACGCGCTTTGCTGTGCTTCAGGTAAAAGAAAACCGAATCGATGCAAAAGCGAGGTCAGCAAGTCTGTTTTGATGGGTTTTTCAATAAAGCCTAATGCGCCTAGCGCCATTACTTTATCTTGCATCATAGGCTGAATGTCACCCGAAACCACAATCACGAAGGTTTCAAGTTGTCTGCGCTTGATTTCGCGCAAAACGTCAACGCCGCCCATTACTGGCATGGTTAAATCGAGTAAAACTAGGTCGATGGTGTGATGGGCCAATACTTCTAAGGCGTCCATTCCATTTGACACTTCGTAAATATTTTCAGCAAAACCTTCAGGCAAATTTCTTCTTGCCATTTTCCGCGCCAACGCGGAGTCATCACAAATTAAAATGTTAAAGCCCATCGAATAAAGTCTTATTTTTGTTCAGTATTCAATTCCCAGAATACATTAATCGGAAATTTAGTAAAACAAAATACGGCACTATTTTCCAAACTTATGTACGAACTGCTTCAAACTTCTCTCACTTTGTCGTCTTTTTGTGGTAAACCTATGTGGTATAAAAGTAAGGAAAGTACTCTATGCATACCACGCCAGCCACTATCGATGTATCTCTCGTCAAAAAAGCCGCCTACCAAATACTGTCACATTTCGATAAGAGCTACCGCTGGTTCACACGCATTACTCGAGGCGCCCAAGAACGCTTTGAAAATGGCAACTGGAAAGAGACTCAAGCTGCTTCCAAAGAGCGTATTACAATATACGAGCAGAGTTTGTCAGATGCGATAGCGGAAATTTATCAGCTAACGGAAGTTCACCAAAGGGATAATCTTTTCTGGGTAGAGCTCAAGAAAACGTTTGCCAGCCAGCTTGAAGGCCATCCACAATTTGAATTAGCGGAGACATTTTACAATTCCGTTATTGGGCGTTTGTTTAAACATCAAAAAATTGATAACGATATGATGTTTGTCCTACCAAGCCGGTGCTTTCTTCCCGGCCAAGACAGACACAAGGTCATTAATAGCTTTGATACAACGACAACTGTACGTGAAATGTACGAGTCCATCTTCAAAATTTATCGCTACAATATTCCATTTGAAAATTTTGAAAGGGATTTAAAGCACCTTGAAGAGGCGTTGCGCGCCCGATTAAATAAAGCTCAACTTGCAAGTGTACTGGCGGTCGAAATATTGAAACCAACTTTCTTCAGAGGTAAAGCAGCTTATTTAATAGGGCGTATATGTATGCCTGATGAAACGCTGCCTTTCGTCATTGCGATGCGCAGATATAACGAGCCGCATATGTTCGTCGACGCGTTGCTCACTGATCGAAAAGATCTCAGCGTTATTTTCGGCTTTGCGCGCAGCTATTTCATGGCTGACACTCAAAACCCTGCCGAGGTTGCCGCCTTTTTACAAGAACTGCTGCCCAATAAGAAGCACTTTGAGCTGTATATGGCCCTTGGACATTACAAGCATGGGAAAACTGTTTTCTATCGCAACTTTCTGCAGCATATGGAGGCGTCAGACGACAAGTTTGAAGCCGCGCCTGGCATAAGGGGCTTGGTAATGATGGTGTTCCATCTCCCATCATATGGGGTGGTATTCAAAATCATTAAGGACGAATTTGCAGAAAGCAAAAAGATTACCAGAGAGCATGTTAAAGAGTGCTATAAGCTGGTCAAGATGTCTGATCGCGTTGGCCGAATGGCGGACACACACGAGTATGTTAACTTTCGATTTCCCCTGGACCGAATTGAGCCTGAATTAATAGAAGAGCTAAAAGAGACTTGCGCCTCCAGTTTAGCGTTCACCGAAACAGAGCTAATAATAAAACACCTTTATATCGAACGTAAAATGACACCGCTGAACTTATTTCTTCAACAAGAGACTGATGAAGAAAAGATAACGAAGGCGCTCAATGAACTCGGGTTGTGTATAAAACAGATAGCCATGGCCAATATTTTTCCCGGCGACATGCTTCATAAGAATTTTGGTATAACGCGACACGGCAGAGTTATTTTCTACGACTACGATGAAATTTGCTTGATGAATGAGAGGAACTTTAGGGCCTTGCCAAAATCTGACGACCCTTACGCCATTGACACATTATCCGTGGCTCCCAACGACGTATTCCCTGAGCAATTTGAACATTTCATTGTTGGAAAACGTAAGTTTAAAGACATATTAAAGTCACTCCACGGCGATCTTATGACACCTGAATACTGGCATGAAGTTCAAGTTAAATGCGCACGAGGTGATGTACAACACTTCACACCTTACGGCGCTGAAATGCGATTCAATCGAGAGCCTGTGTAGAGATTGAAAAGTGATCGTATCACTAACTCAATTACGTAAAAGCAAAGGAGCAAGTGCATCAATGCACTTGTGTACCGCTTTATTACGATAAAGTGTTTGTGCTTTTAACAGAAGAAAAGAAGCGTGATGATGAAAGTCCTATTGGTAGAAGATGATCCTAAAGTTGCATCGCATATTTCTGATGGCTTATCAGGCGAAGGGCATGAATGCATCACCGTTGGTGATGGTGCCGCCGGTTTTAGAGAGGCCGTTGCAAACGACCTAGACGCTGTGATTCTTGATGTGATGTTGCCGGAGCTCGATGGTTTTACGGTACTGGAAAAACTACGTGAAAGTGGCAACACAACCCCCGTTCTCCTTCTCAGTGCGAAAAGCCAAGTAGAAGACAAAGTGAAAGGGCTGAGGACTGGCGCAAATGACTATTTGACGAAACCATTTGCTTTCGAAGAGCTCTTGGCCCGTGTTGAGGGCTTAGCTGGGAGAAACCGTGAAGGCGATGATAAAACGTTGATTAAAGTAGGTGATTTAACGCTAGACTTAGTTAACCGAAAAGTACTGCGCGGCGAAACGGAAATAGACCTTCAGTCTAAAGAATTTCAATTATTAGAATGCTTACTTCGCCATAAGGGTAAAGTGGTGACTCGCAGCATGCTGCTAGAGCAAGTCTGGAATTATCATTTCGATCCACAAACTAATGTTATCGACGTTCACATTAGCCGCTTGCGTCAAAAAGTAGACAAAGCGTTTAATGTTCCACTTATCGAAACGGTTAGAGGCACAGGATATCGAATAGCGGATAGCCTTGCATGATTGCAATTCGCGACTTTACGCGAAGTTCTAGTTTTCGCGTCGGCGCATTGCTGACCACCCTAGCAAGTATCGCTATTGTACTTATCGTCTATTTTTGGCGATTGACCAGTAGCGATTTATTCATTACCGAGTCCAATGCAGCTATCAACGCAAAAGTGGACTCGCTCTCTATGCTGTATCAACAAATAGGTATCGAGGCGGTTATCGGTGCAATAGAGAGCGGCAGCTTCACCGCCTCCACAGCCAAAGAGCGGGGTTTGTCACAATTCGAATCTGTTCGTTCTTTTGTTGTTTTAAGCAAAGACGAACAAGTCATCGCTGGCAGTTTATCTGTTATCCCCATCATAATCGCAAGGCATGAATTTGACAGTTACAGTACTGCCGAGCTGGTTGTCACTCATTCTGACACACAAGATACTCGCACACTTCATCAAGCCCTACTAAAAGAGGTACAGCTGGGCGACTATGTACTGCACGTAGGAAGGGGTATCGACGATTTGTACAGCGCTCAATGGTTTGGTCGAACATTTAGCTGGATTATCGTTATTCTTTTGTGTTTGCTTAGTGTGCTTAGTTTTGCCATAGCGGTGTATGTAGTAAACCGTATCAATCGCATGTCTCAAACCGCTGATAAGATAATCAAAACGGGTAGCTTAGAAGAACGCCTAGAAATAGACAGCAATTGGGACGACCTCAGCAGCCTTTCATTTGTTTTCAATCACATGCTCGACACCATTGAAAGCTCAGTCAATAATATAAAATCGGTCACCGACAGCATTGCCCATGATTTAAGAACCCCCCTTTCACGATTGCGAAATACGCTTGAAAAAATTGAAGATGACAGCTTGCGTGAAGAAACAACGCACGAAGCAGATAACCTTCTTAATATGTTCAACAGTTTGCTGAGAATAAGTGGCCTGGAAACCACCAGCAAGAAGGAGGGGTTTTGTGATACTGATGTACTTGCGATCGTAGAAGATGTCATTGACCTCTACCATCCATTAGCAGAAGACAGAAACATCACACTATCTAGCACTCTTCAGGCGGTCACAATGTTTGCCGATCCAAACTTGCTTTTTCAAGCGGTAGCCAATGTTTTAGACAATGCGATTAAGTACTCCCCGCCAGAGAGCCAAGTTGATGTGCAGCTGAGTGAAACCAATGGACGTATTGTGGTTGCGGTCAATGACGCAGGCATTGGTGTACGAGAAAAGGAGATTACCAGCTTAGAACGGCGATTTTATCGCGCCGAATCAAGCAGAACCAGTCAAGGTAATGGGTTAGGCCTGTCTCTTGTGGCTGCTATTGTGAAAATACACGATGGGAAGCTGTGGTTTGTCCATGATCCTTTGTTTAAGGGCCATGGCTTGGGCGTTGTATTTAGCTTTAAGCGCTAACCTGTACTTTGCACCATCACATGCGTAGGCTTTTATAATATTCTCTGGGCGTGCATATGCGAGCTCACTACAGTACAAAAAAAGCCCAGACAACACGTTGACTGGGACTTTTGCTTACTTCCGTACTAAGAGAACTTTTTAAGTAGAAGCCACATCATGGTGATCATGCGTGGCTTGAGGCTATTACGCAGATACCTTTTTCACGCGACGACGAACCCCAACGGCAGCAGCAAGTAAGGCAAGAATACCGCCCAGTGCTCCACCAGAACTGCGTGAAGGTGCAGATGGGGGGGTTACAGGATCGGTCACTACATCCGCCTCCAAGTTGAACGTTGCAATGAACGGGTCGTGATCTGAGCTTCTATAAGGCCCCACATCGGTGAATGCATAACCATCTTCGTCTGGGTAGAAGCGCAAGGCTTGATCATATTGCAACTGGAAAGCTTCAACTGAATTAATGTTCCAATGTGCACCATCAACGGCGTCATCCAACATCGCATCACTTGCCAACACATGGTCTAAACTGCCCACTTGCTCTGAACCGAAGAACCAATACGAGAAGCCTTCTTCATCATACACTTTGGCGAGATTGTGGTAGCCAAAGCTTGACTCAACAGACACTGATTCACCATTGTCTCTATCGGTATTAATTGCCGTTTGAATGGTGTAACCGCGCGCTTCTGGTGTGTAATCAGTTAATACAGCTACTGGATCTTCAGCACTGTAAGCATTCAAATCACCGAGGATAATCTGACGCTCAGGCAAAGAAGCATCACTGAGCGCCTCACCCAATGTCAATGCAGCCGAGACACGCAGAGCATTACAACTACCTTGAATACTATCAGTATCTGAAGTTTCACCTGCATCTTCTGCACACCCAGAACCTTTAGACTTGAAATGATTTACCGCAACTAAGAAGGTTTGGTCCGACTCAGTATGTACAAAGTTTTGCACAAGTGACGGACGCATACGCGCCAGACGGTCATCGGAGAGTTGCTGCTCTGGCATATTAACGATGACAGGCTCACCTTCTGGTGTTACCACAGAATCACGATAGATAAGCCCGACTGTAATCGCATCGGTTCCAATACCACTTCCGTCTGTTGTGGTTATAAAAGAGTACTGCGCATCATCTGCTAGTTCGGCGTTAACTGCGTTCACTAATGCCTGAATGGCGCTGTTGTCACCGAAGCCATCGTTTTCAACTTCCATAAGACCAACAACATCAGCGTTTAAATGAACAATCGCCTCAACTATACGGCTTTGCTGTAGTGCAAATGCAGCCTCATCACCAGCACCTCTATTGCCATCAAAATCGAAAGTAACTTCACCGCTGTCCGTAACTTCGCCATTGAAGTAATTCAGTACATTGAATGTTGCAACAGATAAATTTCCTTCAGTAATTGAAGGCACAGCATCACGCTGGGTAGTAACGTCAAGCACGTTAGACGGGTTTAGTCGATATGCACCAAAACCGAAGCTTAGAGGCCCGGATGTTGAAACCGTATCACCAATACGTATTGGGTTCGCATAGCTAAAATTCGGGAAGAAGCTAAGAGCATCAGGGAACCTTGCATTACTGTTGTCTTCAATCGTAATGACATTAGCTTGCGCGTTCGCTACCGCGTCATTGTAAGCATCTGAAAGTGGTGCTGCCACATCACTTGGCTGTCGTTTAAGGCCATCGCTCACTTTGAGTTCGCCAAACCGCCATAGTGTGCTGGTACTTGTAACCGTTGCATCAACAACACTTACCAACATGCCTTCCACTGTCTCAAGTTCGATATCAAATGGGAGCGCAATCGGCACAGCCTCGGCAACTTGTGCTTCGCCACAATCAAGTGTCTGCACGTCAGTGTCCATAGCGATAGTCGTAAGGCCGAAGCTTTCCTCTACTTCACCGTATAGGCGAACGGTGTTACCGATTGCAACATTGGTACTGCCTTCAACAAAAATACCTTCTGATGTGGTAGCGTCATCGTCCATATCCGCCACTTCTTCTTGAATAAAGAAACCGCCCTCTCTAGTTCCGGTCACTACAGCTTCAACAGTATGGCTCATTCCTTGCTCATTTGATTCGCTGCCATTGCCTTGAATAGCGCTTATCAAAGTTGCAGTATCACCACATTGCCCAAGTTCAACGATGGGTGTCTCTGGCGGCGTAACCACCGTATCGCCACCTTGTGTTGTAAACGTAGCAATTGGAAACGGTGTTGCTGCCCCTGTGTTTGATGACGCGCCATCTAATGCATCAACGCCACTAAACGTCCAATTAGCCGGGTCGAATGTCCCAGCATTAGCCACCTCGCCACTACTGCGATACGCCCACCCGTCAAGATATTCCCACGCGGTGCCGTTGCCATCAACATCAATATCACCAAAGGTGTCAACCACATTACCGTCTTTGAACAGCTCTAACGCGTCGTCACCGTTAATTCCCATTGCTGAACTGGTAAAATCAGGAGCGTTACCGAAAAATGCAGTGAAGCCATCGACTTCAGATGCAACATAAATGTAGGTGCCCGCTGATGCAGCCTGAACGGGAAATGTAAACTCTTGGCCATCTGAACCGCCGCCGTTGTTTGCGCTTCCAACACCATAAACAGAGAGATCTGCAATATCATTGACGACAAAAAGTTCTACCGCTTTTGGCACACCTCCACTTAGCGGCCCGTCAATGACACCGCTTATTACAAGGTCGCTTGACTGCGCTGGAGAAGCTGCAAGAGCAGACAGAATGCTCGCGCTTAATAAAGAAAGAGTTGTTTTTACGGTTTTCACAGAATATTCCCATTGTAGTTATTTATTTTTTCGCCTTGTTTCGGCGTGCAATTTTACATTGCCGTGAACAACACTAGTGGGGATAGCTTTGTGTAGGAAGAACTTAAGAAAATTCAGATTTATCCAGAAAATAACCATTAATAACAAAAAGTTACACAAGTAAAATAAACTTATTTATATATTTATTTCGCCTTAAATGTGCCATGAGATTTTATGGATAACGCTATTTTTCAAATAACAAAAAAAGCAGTACTAAAAAGTACTGCCTTTTTTTGAACTAGAAATGAGTTAACTTAACGTGATGATATAGAAGTAAAACCTGTGTTCTCCCGCCTCACTCAAAAAGCGGTCTTTAAGGTTGCTTCTGCATGAAAATGGTCACCTCGGCCATCACAATACCAAACTTGCGTATATAGGAACGGTTCATCATTGTCTTATCGTCGAACGCCCAAAACCAGTCATCAAAAGTAACGGAGTAGGTCGTATCATCCACAGGTAAATCCATCTCGTAGTGGAAGTTAAATGCGTTGCCAAATGATGTCCCGGTTGCAGGCCCTTCAATGTCAGTCGCTCGACCTAAATAAGTATTGTCTGCCTGTTTAACAATTGTCCACGTTCGTGATGAAGGCCCCTCACCAACGCCATATTCAAAGTCTTCATCCAATGTAAGTGTATTGCCCTCGATTCGACCATTGATATCCACAACAAATCGTTGTACCACTTCGCCAGAGCGATTCTGTACGATTCCCCATGCTTTTACATCGCCATCAAAAAACTGCTCAATGTTAAAAACGGGGCCCACTGTCTTATAATCGTTGCCGTCTACAGAGACAGAGCAGCCGGAGAGTGAAAAAATGGTTAAACCCGCACCAATCGTGCCTAGCGCTATTTTTTTAAACATGTTCATTTAACTGTTACCTAACAATGCTTTTCTAAATTTTGGTTCGGATGTTTTTTCACCTAACCAGATGTTGAAAAATTGGGTAGTAAACTCGGCATCGTCGATGCTATCGACTTTTACCCCATTAAAATAAAAAACGCTGGTTCCATTTTGTAACGCAATTCCGGTTATAACATCACCATTGCTTACATCGGGAAAGATTGATTCCATTTGAGCCAACCAAGCATTGGCCTGCTCTTTTGTGATAGTGCTTTGCTTTTTAATCTCATCGATAGAACGTTGCGCAATTTTCTTACCCTCTAAATCTCGTTGATACTTAAGGCGCAGTGCGAACGATGCTTTGTCATCATAGTTCGCATTTGGCGCATAGAGAGAAGCAAGGTATACGTCCCAAAAATAGTAAGTAAACATGTCTTCACCAACGAGCCCTGCATTTGGAATGTTTTGCTCGATTTCTTTTGGGAGTGAGTTTTTCGCTGCATCATCTTGAGCCATGGAATTTCCCACCATTAGAAACACGCCACACATACAAGCCACTATAAACAAGAAGTAAGCACTCGCCTTTCTGTTCAAGATTGGCGGCGCCGATAATTCAAATTTGGAGTCCGTCATATACCCCCCCTTGTTGGTCAGTTTTTTTTGCTTTACATACTGGTTATACTGCAAGGCATAAGCATTTGATCAAACCACGGTAACAGTACTTGTGCAGTCTCTTTCAGCACTTAAGGCATCGCTTACGCTTCCTTCTCCACTTATTCCTTTTAATCCACCTTGGCATGGTGCTGACAAGGTATCGATGTGGGTAAAACGTGATGACGCCATACACCCTATTATGTCAGGCAATAAATGGCGTAAGCTTTCTAATGCCCTAGAAGCACCACTTATAAATAACATAGTGAGCTTTGGTGGCGGCTTTTCTAATCACCTTCACGCTCTAGGTTATGCATGCTTCAAGTTGAATGTGCCCTTTACAGCAATCATTCGTGGAGACTACAGCACGTCACCAAGCCCAATGATAAAGGACCTTCTCGCTTGGAAGGCCAATATAGAATACGTAGACCGCATTACCTACAAGCAACGGAATGAAAGAACGTATTTGCAAGCACTTCAAAAAAGATTTGGCAATGCGATGATCATTCCGGAAGGAGGAAGCCAACATGAAGCGCTTCAGGGTATTAAGCAGATGGTGAGTGAAATATCGATTCCCTTTGACGTACTGGCAACGCCGGTGGCTAGCGGAGCAACACTGGCAGGAATTGCAAGCGCACTGAGCCGCTCGCAACGTGCGCTAGGCGTGGGGGTTTTAAAAGGGCAAGGGTATTTAGAGTCACTCGTTTCACAGTTTATCGACGAGGATAAAGAAAATTGGTCAATCACCCATGACTTCCATATGGGTGGCTATGCGAAAGCGCCCAATGCGTTGACCCAGTTTTGCAGAACCTTTAATGACACTATGTCTTTTGAAATCGAACCGGTTTACTCTGGGAAAGTGTTTTGGGCAATAAAACAGTTGCTAGAAAAAGGGCATTTCGAAAAAGGCACTCGCCTCGTGATTCTTCATACTGGCGGCCTCCAAGGTGCAAGATAGTTTCGCCTTCCATTTAGTTCTCGATCGTTGTATTTGTATAGTCACAATAAGTGATTAAAATTTAGACAAAGATACATCATCAGGCATGATGTAACGATAGCGATTATCGAACTCTACAATACGCACTGCCCGCGCTAATCTAATTTGCGCGAATACGCGTACCACAATTAAAGACGTTAATAAGCAAAGCAAATTAGGAATGTCATTATGATCGACAGACCCATTACATTGCCAAAACCACTCAGCGAGCTTGTCGCTCGAGCGCTTAATCTCTGTGAACATATGCTACCGCTTTGCGATGTTTTCTATCCGTTTGCCGCTATTTATGAACATGGGCGAGTTGGATGCGTGTTCAGTGAAGATACAGGCGATGCAAAAGGCGAATCCCAGCTAATCGAGCAACTTCAATGGCGTATAATAGATACGACGACAGGCAGCAAAAGCTATAGCGTTTTAGTCTATGCCGCAACAGTGAATACACAAGACAGCAACACCCTTGATGCCATCGCTGTGGCTATGGCCACGCCCGATCATGAGGAGCGTTTACTGCTCTATCCGTACTATAAGGTAGAGGGTAAGGTGGTAATATCGCCGCCCATCGACGCTGTAACTCGATAAGCGCAGTTACATTTTAGTTTGCTCTCTTGTCACGATTAAAATTTTTTGTGCATTGTGGTGCTGACTTCGCTTGCCAAATAAGTAGGGTCTGCTAGCATTCAGGCCAAATTTACTCAGCAAAATTAGGGATTAGTTTATATGTCTCGCGTTTTAATTATTGGTGCTGGTGGCGTTGCCTCAGTAACTGTTAAAAAGTGTGCACGCCTGCCACAACACTTTGACGAAATTTATCTTGCTAGTCGCACGGTATCAAAGTGTGAAGCACTTCAAAAAGAAGTGGGCGAAGACCGCGTTAAAGGTGTGTTTGCGCTTGATGCAGACAATGCAAAAGAAGTTGAAGCACTTATCAACGAAGTAAAACCTGATCTTGTAATTAACCTAGCACTACCTTATCAAGACCTGCCAATTATGGACGCGTGTTTGGCGACCAATACTGACTACCTAGATACCGCAAACTACGAGCCAAAAGATGAGGCGAAGTTTGAATATTCATGGCAGTGGGCATATCAAGATAAGTTCAAAGACGCCGGTATCATGGCGCTACTTGGTAGTGGATTTGACCCAGGTGTAACCAACGTTTACACCGCTTACGCGGCAAAGCACTATTTTGATGAAATTCACTACCTAGACATCGTTGATTGTAACGGCGGCGACCACGGTCAAGCATTTGCAACAAACTTTAATCCTGAAATCAATATTCGCGAAATTACTCAACGCGGTCGTTTTTGGGAAAATGGGGAATGGAAAGAGACTGATCCATTAAGTGTTCGCGAAGACTTGGATTATCAAAATATTGGTGTTCGCGCATCTTACCTTATGTTCCACGAAGAACTGGAGTCGTTAGTTAAGCACTTCCCTAGCCTCAAGCGCGCGCGTTTTTGGATGACATTCGGTGACGCATACCTCAACCACCTTCGCGTATTAGAAGGAATCGGTATGACAAGCATCGAGCCTGTGGAATTCCAAGGCCAGCAAGTTGTGCCTCTTGAATTCCTAAAAGCCGTATTACCTAACCCAGGTTCGTTGGCTGAAGGCTACAGCGGTATGACGTGTATTGGTACATACATCACAGGTATCAAAGATGGCAAAGAGAAAACCATCTTCATCTACAACAACTGTGACCACGCCAAGTGTAACGAAGAAGTTGGTGCACAAGCAGTATCATACACCACAGGTGTTCCTGCCATGATTGGCGCCGCCTTAATGTTAAATGGCACGTGGAAAGAAGCGGGTGTGTGGAACATGGAACAGTTTGATCCCGATCCATTTATGGACATGCTTAACGAACACGGCCTACCTTGGCACGTGATTGAATGTGAAAGCAGCCCTTTCGCTAAGTAATACCAACAGAGGGCGCTAAGGCGCCCTTTTGTTTGACTGTCTTACCATATCAAGTACAAATAATGTAATTACTACCACCTTTATGGAGTTTGACCCCATTGACCGATTTAACGCAACGCACTGACATACCTTCACCATGCTATGTGCTGGAAGAAGCTAAGCTTATTCGCAATCTTGAATTAATGAAGCGAGTGCAAGACGAGTCTGGTGCTCGCATCATTCTTGCGCTAAAAGGCTTCTCGATGTGGTCCTGTTTCGACATTGTCAAACAGTACCTTCATGGAGCCACAGCAAGCTCAGTGTGGGAAGCAAAGTTAGCCGCTGAAATGGGCAAAGAAGTTCACGCCTATTCACCTGCGTACAAAGCAAGTGATGCGAAAGCGCTTGCGTCATTGGTTAATCATCTTTCATTCAATAGTTTGACACAGTGGCAAGCACATAAAGATACATTATCAAGCGTTTCTCTGGGCTTACGTATCAATCCTGAGCATCAAGAAGCCGACACACCACTTTATGATCCAGCAGCACCGGGTTCGCGTTTGGGCATACGCTCAAGTGAGCTAGAAGGCGTTGACCTCGACGGGATTGAGGGCTTCCACTGCCACAATCTGTGTGAATGCGACTCTTTTGCCACTGCGCGCACCCTTGAAGCAATTGAAAAACGATTTGGGAAATGGCTGAATAACCTTAAATGGTTAAACCTCGGTGGCGGTCACTTGATGACAAGTGAAGGCTATGATGTTGAACATTTGATTGCTACGCTAAAAGCATTTAAAGCTCGCTACCCGCATTTAGATATTATCTTAGAACCGGGCTCAGCAGTCGCGTGGCAAACAGGCCCGCTTATTAGTGAAGTGGTTGACGTCGTAGAGAATGAAGGCGATATCGCCATCTTAGACATTTCAGCAACTGCTCATATGCCGGATGTGTTAGAAATGCCCTACCGACCAGCTATAAGAGGAGCTGGTATGCCAGAAGAAAAAGCATATAACGTCAAGCTAGGTGGAAACTCATGCCTTGCTGGCGATGTAATTGATACATATTCATTCGATAAACCTCTAAAAGCAGGTGACCGCCTGCAGTTCGAAGACATGATGCATTACACCATGGTAAAGACCACCTTCTTTAATGGTGTCGAACACCCAGCTATTGGAATATTGCGTTCAAACGGCGATTTTGAACTTGTTCGAGCGTTTTCTTACGAAGATTTTAAAGGCCGTTTATCGTAACTTCTATCCACTTGATTTTACAATCAAAAGCCCGCTAAACGCGGGCTTTTTAATCATTATTGTATGCTATCGCGTTTTGATCACTTAGCGCTTTGCATCAAGCCCTGCTTGATAGAGCGCATTTTTTTTCAAGTCATAGTGGGCAGCTACGATCCCTGCTGCTTTTTTTAGCGGTATGTGCTCGCACAATGTCATTAGCAGCGACATCGCCTCACTGGGAATGGCTTGTTCATCAATGTGCGCAGGGCCAATCATGACAACAAACTCACCTTTTTGATGTGCAGCATCAGACTCAAGGTAATCTATAACGTCTTGCGGCGTGCCACTTACATAAGTTTCAAAAGTCTTAGTAAGCTCTTTCGCCACCACTATTTGCCTTTCACCAAGCACTTTTTGAATGGTGCATACCGTATCCATAATACGTCTAGGAGCCTCATAGAACACAGTAGTAAAGGTTCTATCTAAAAGTACAGATAACGCCGTTTCGCGTGCCTGAGTTTTAACGGGGAGAAATCCTTCAAAAATAAAAGTATCGGTGGGCAAACCCGATGCACTAAGTGCGGTAACTGCTGCGCAAGGCCCGGGTAACGCACTTACTGGAATACCCTGCTCTCGACAGCGGCGCACTAACACAAAACCTGGATCACTAATCAATGGTGTTCCTGCATCGCTAATCAGGGCAACCGCTTCCCCCCCTTTTAGCCTCTCGCAGAGCATGGCGGCGCGTTTGTCTTCATTATGGTCATGTAATGACAGTGTCCTTGTATCAATACTGAAATGCTGCAATAGTTTTGCGCTATGGCGTGTATCTTCAGCCGCAATCCAGCTTACTTTCTGAAGAATTTCAATAGCCCGGGCACTCATATCGTTTAAATTGCCGATAGGTGTGGGAACAATGTACAGCGTTGCAATGTCAGTCATAAAGGTCGGTTCGGTGCGATTACATTCAAAAGGAATACGTTAAGTGTACCATGTCATTGGTTCAGATTATGCTGGGAAGCATAGATTTTCGCACTGGTTGCGATAAACTTGGCTCATACCGATGTAAAAGGAATAAGACTGTGCCTCTTATTGGACAAGCTGGAAAATTTTTTGCGCTTACAACGCTAAGTTCAGTTTTACTAATTGCTGGGTGTGGTAGCACACCGAAGCAATCGTCAGCGCCGCGTATTGTTACGCCAAAACCTATTGAGCGTTCAGCTGACATTGAATTAACACCTGAACATAAACTAGTAGCCGCCAGGGATGTGTGGGAAACAACTCGTGACAAAAAAAGAAGAGACGAGCTTCTGTTAAACGCTGCCGAACTCTACCTTGCGCAAGATAAGACTGTCATGGCCCAACAGGTTCTTTTCGAAGTCAAGCAAGACGGCATAGAACCTGAGCTTGAACCATATTATGCACTGTTAATGGTCAAGACCTTTGCTCAATCCCGGGACGTGCCTGTGGATGACTTGCTTACCATGCTTAACCGCGTGACAGACACAGACCATACTGCGGTAGAAAAAGCGAAACTCCAGACGCATTTGTTTTCACGAAAAGGTGACTTCGCGGCTGCGGCTAACAGTACCTTAAATACAGATTTATCTGATGAAGAAAAAGTAGCACATGTATGGACATGGATAACATCCTTAGCGGCTGACGACCTGTCTGAAATAGGTTCCAAATATGCAGCGCTATCTCCGTTTGTTACTTTGAGAAGAATGACTGAGCAATATGCTGCATCTCCACAAGAGCTTAACGCTAACCTAGAACAGTTTAGGCAAGTATATCGCGGTCATGTACTCACCAACGCTATGCCACAAGATGTGTTAGACGCAGCACAGTTAAGTGATACGGGTGCTAATGACATTGCGGTTTTTCTGCCATTATCCGGACGATTAGCAAGAACAGGAGACGTGGTTAAAAACGGCATCATGGCAGCGTACTACGCACAGGTTGAAGCCAAACAAGATGAAAGAGTCCTGCCGCGGCTTCGCTTTATCGATACCGTAAATGCCGATACGGAATACCTATTAGAACAACTTGGTGATACTAAGTTTGTTATTGGGCCGCTGTTAAAAGAAACCGTCGAAACGCTAATTCCAGCGTTACCTGTGGGCGTAAATGTACTGGCGCTTAACCGTTTTGAAGATACAGATACGGCAGCTGCGTTATCAAATAGCGCCGCGATGAGTAGAAATAATGACAGTGATACTGAGAGCGAACTCACGTTGCTAGCGTTACCCGCATCATTAAATTATTTCGGTTTGGCCCCAGAAGACGAAGCGAAACAGCTTGCTGACTATATTTTTTCAAAAGGGTATCGAGCGCCTATCGTTATTGCTGCTCAAAGTAACTTGTATCAGAGAATGGATGCCACATTTAAACGACAGTGGCGGGCTTTGAATAACAAAGAGAATAAACAGCGAGCAAATATTACATCGGTTACATTTAATGACAGCAGCTCATTACGCGAAGGAATTACTCAAGCC
Organism: uncultured Alteromonas sp.; assembly: GCA_964454185.1. Lineage (GTDB taxonomy): Bacteria > Pseudomonadota > Gammaproteobacteria > Enterobacterales > Alteromonadaceae > Alteromonas. The sequence continues at coordinate 7,822 of CAYVST010000036.1, read as the reverse complement.
TTGGATGTGGCACAAAGTAATGCACGAATAAATCAAATTGAGTACATGACAAACGATGAAGTGTATAACTTGCCGCGTAGCCGTCGAGACCTCGATGTCATTGTCGCATTCGCATCTCCCCAAGATACTGAGTTATTAAACCCAATTATTGAAGCAAGTTTGAACCCGTACGATGCCAAGCAAGTGCCTGTTTATGCAACGTCTCGCTCTATGGATTACGACAGTGGTAAGAACCAATGGCGTGATCTGCAAAATGTTCACTTTATTGATATGCCTTGGTTAATGCCCAAGCATAGTTGGAAAGGTCTAGAGAGCGAAGTAAACGCCGCATGGGAAAGCCAAAACACCATGCAAAAACGCCTATTCGCTTTTGGCTATGATGCGTACCAGCTCCTGCCTGAACTTGGCATGTTAAACACCCTTAACTACTTAACACACGATGGCCTAACAGGGACATTATCAGTGAATGACAAAGGTGAAGTCATTAGAAAACAGCCACAGGCCATTATTCGTAACGAAGAAGTTCAAATGCTAATGGAGTAAGCTATTTATGTCACTTTTGCAAGGGAATGCAGCAGAAGACAAAGCATGCAAATATTTATTGGAACAAGGACTGTCGCTGCGTTGTTGTAATTACCGAACACGGCGTGGTGAACTCGATATTGTCATGCAAGACGGTAACACGATAGTCTGCATTGAAGTGAAATATCGCAAACAACAACGCTTTGGCAGTGCCATTGAGTTTGTCACCGCCACGAAACTACGCAGAATTCGGGCTGCGTTTGAATTCTATTTGTTAGATAATAACCTAAATTCAACGTCTACCCCTTTGCGCATAGACGTTATCGCCATTGATGGAAGCAACCTTCAGTGGCTAAAAAATATCGGCTGAGCAAGGCTTGCCTCGAACTAGGCAGGGGATACCTCCGAAAACACGCGGTAAACCCATCCATGGGCGCTCCGCCGCTGCATCCATGCAGCGGAGGGTTTTCTACGGTATCCCCCACCCAGTTCTGCAAGCCTCGCCATAGTTTGTGTAAAGGCGGAGTCTTCATTGCTGTGTACGAGGAAAAGTTACCTTGCACGAAGGCGCAATGAAAACTCCGCTTTACCAGCACGACAAATGAATTTTCAGCCGTCTGCCTTTTGAAAAGAGAAGAAGTATGATTGAACAAATAAAAGCGAATTTTACAGAGAGTATTCAAACCAAGATCGCAGCTTCTGAGATATTGCCTGAGTCTATTGAAAAAGCAGCAAACATGATGGTTGAAGCCCTTATTCGCGGCAATAAGGTATTGAGTTGCGGTAACGGTGGTTCAGCGGGTGACGCACAGCACTTCTCTTCTGAAATGCTTAACCGTTACGAACGCGACCGTCCTAGCCTACCAGCTATTGCACTAAGCACTGACACCTCTACGCTAACGTCTATTGCTAATGATTACAGCTACGATGAAATTTTCGCAAAACAGGTACGTGCATTGGGTCAACCGGGCGACATTTTACTTGCAATTTCTACTAGCGGTAATTCACGCAATGTCATTGCAGCAATGGAAGCAGCGCTTTCTCGTGATATGACAATTGTGGCCCTTACCGGTAAAGACGGTGGTGAAATGGCGGGCTTTTTAAGTGAACACGATGTTGAAATTCGTGTGCCTTCCAATCGCACTGCACGTATTCAAGAAGTACACCTTTTGGTGATCCACAACTTGTGTGAATGCATTGACGATAGCCTTTTCCCAGCTGATCATGGTGACGAGTAAAATTTAAACAATGAAGATAAGCGCTAAAAAGATTGGAATGTTAGGGCTGTGTGCAGCCCTAACTATAAACTTGCAGGGATGTGTTGTTGCTGTGGGAGCGGCTGGGGCTATGGCCGCCAAAGTGGCAAATGACCGGAGAACTGTAGGTACCCAGCTAGATGACCAAAACGCTGATAGTTCGGTAGCGTATCAGTGGTCGAAAAGCCAAGCCTTAAAAGAGCTGACTAATTTACAGGTAGATGTGTACAACGGTGTAGCGTTACTTACAGGGCAAGCCCCTAATCAATCGCTAGTAGACGAAGCTGTGCGTCGTGCACAAGAAGTGACCTATCTCAAGAAAATCCACAACCAAATTCGACTTGCAGAGCCTATTGGAGCAGGTACACAAGCTAATGACTTGTGGCTGGCTTCCAAAGTGCGCGCCAAAATTGTGGCCGATGAGCGCGTACCAGCGCTTCAAGTTAAGGTGGTTGTACAAGACTCAGAAGTGTTTTTGATGGGGCGACTCAACAATGCTGAGTCAACAACAGCAGTGGATATTGCGCGCAACGTTACAGGCGTAGCGCGTGTGGTACGTGCCTTTGAAATTATTCAATAAAGAATTCGCCACTGCACTTCTTGTTGCAGGGGCACTCTTTATGGAAATACTGGATGCTACTGTTATTACAACAGCGCTCCCAGTTATTGCTGCTGACTTTAACACTCCAGCGACTCACTTATCTATTGGCGTTTCTGCTTACTTGGTTGCGGTTACACTTTTTATTCCTTTGAGTGGCTATGTAGCAGACCGATTTGGCGCCCGAACTGTCTTTATTGCTGCTATAGGCGTTTTCACGTTGGCCTCTGTGCTTTGCGGCCTGAGTTCCAATTTACTTGAATTCACGCTTGCCCGCATTTTACAAGGAGCAGGCGGCGCTATGATGGTACCTGTAGGGCGGTTAGTCGTACTGAGAGATCTACCCAAAGAAAAGTTAGTTAAAACTGTTGCAATTATTACCTGGCCCGCATTGAGTGCGCCTTTACTTGGCCCAGTGCTTGGTGGATACATTGCCACGCATTTTAGCTGGCAATGGATCTTCTATATGAACATTCCCCTCGGCATCCTTGCAATTGTTGCATCGCTTCGCTTACTCAAAAATACAAAAGGTAACGTGAAAGGGTTCGATTTAAAGGGCTTCTTGCTTACAGGAGTAGGGTTTGCACTGTTTATGGCAGGCATTGAATACTTAGCGAGTACCACAGGTAAACTCGGTAATGCGCTTGTTATGGTGTCACTCGGGCTTGTTATGATGCTGCTTGCGATAAAACATGTAAAGCATACCGCAAACCCTCTTTTTTCTTTTGAAGCCATGCAGCATAAAACGTTTCGTTTATCGGTTTATGGTGGATCCGTTGTACGAGTAGCCCTAGGTAGCGCCCCTTTTTTAGTACCTTTGATGCTTCAACTGGGCTTAGGTTACTCCCCTATCGAAGCCGGCACTTTATTGCTATGGCTATTTGCAGGCAACTTAGCCATCAAACCCGCTACTACATGGATAATGAACACGTTTGGATTTAAGCGGGTGCTTATTGTCAACGGAATACTCATTGCGGTTGGTTTTGTGGCGCTGGCGCTTATCAGTTACAACACCTCACCAGTAACCATAGGCATCATTTTGTTTATCAACGGCATGACTCGTTCGATGCATTTAACACTGCTAAATACTATTGCCTTTGCCGACGTGCCAACCGATAAAATGCGCGACGCTAACACGCTTAGCGCTATATTGATGCAAATGAATAGAGGGCTTGGCATTACCCTGTCTGCTCTGGCCATTGCACTGGGCACTTTCGTTTTAGGACAAGATGCAAATGCCCCGGACCTATCCACGTTTACCTTTGCCATGCTGATAATGTCATGTGTGACTTTAGTCAGCATCACTGACAGTCTGATGCTGGCAAAAGAAGACGGTAATAGCGTCCTCAACAAACGCAAAGTGAAAAAGGCTTAGCCAACATCAACACACAGTAATGACAAATGTCATATAGAATTGATGATCTTTGTGACTACGTCTTTGTCTAATGTACCCGCATAATTTCCCTACTGAAACTCGACAGCATTGGGAAATACTCATGACACAGGCAATTCAACAAACACATATCGCATCAACAACATCTACAACAGATCAGTCCAAAGACGCTTCGCCAGCACTAACACTGGAACAAGAAAGGGCCCTTTTCAAACAAAACAGGTTTATTGCTATGCCCCTTGCAGGCACCATTGTGTGGGCCTTACTCGGGCTAACCGCGCCTTTTGTTTCTGAGTTTGTTATAACCTGGCTACTCTACATAGGTACAGGAGCCATTTTCTATCTCGGCGCGGGCTTATCGTATCTCACGGGTGAACGCTTTTTTGCAAAAGATAAGGTGATCACGAGTTTCGACCGACTCTTTTTCGTTGGACTCATAATGAGCTTGATGGTATTTGCAATTGCGCTTCCTGTGGCAGCCATCGACCACACTACAGTGCCTCTTTCGCTAGGCATTCTTGCAGGCTTGATGTGGATGCCTTTGTCTTGGGCCATTCAACATTGGGTCGGCTATTTCCATACTATCAGCCGAACAATCGCTATTGTCGCAGTGTGGTATTTATTTCCAGACGCACGCGTAGAAGCAATCAGCGCCGTTATCGTTTCTATTTACATTATTTCACTTTATGCCTTAGAACAGCGTTACCGTAACGTCCAATAATTTTTTAAAAGGAAGACTCACATGACTTACATTATTCTAGCTATCGCCGTGGTGACAGAAGTAACGGCCACCTTGCTGCTCAAAGCGTCAAATGGATGGGAGAAATGGGCTTTCGGCTATGGTGCAATATTTTTTTACGCGGTATCAGGAATGTTGTTTGCCTTTGTTCTTAAGAATATGGGGATAGGCGTAGCCTATGCCATATGGTCAGGCATGGGTATCGCGCTTATCACAGCAGCCTCTGTGGTGTTTTGGAAACAAACGTTCGACATCTATGCCGTGCTCGGTATTATATTAATCATATCAGGCACTTTGCTCATCACTAGCAAGTCTGCGGTTGTGTTTCAATGAGAACGATTTAAGCACGCCAACCTTTGCAGGACAGCGTGCTTTTTTACGTTTATTCAGTCCATAAATTTGGCTTAACAAAACCACAAAGGTAGCGAGAACAAGTGTTACACGATACTGTTTCAAACCATGACACCGTCACTATGCCTCTGCTTGCCAGCGGCAGAAAAAAGCGATGGTCGTACAGCAGCTTATTTTTTTCATCTTTCTTTTTTGTCCCGCTTGTACTTTCAATGCCTTTGCCGCTTTCTTTGTGGCTTTATCAAATAATTGGTTACGCGTGTTTCGTTACCATTTATATCGCTGCAATCAACAAACCACACCACCAGCTTCCTTATTACCTCAGTGCACTTGTTATACTTGCCTATGCGTTGAGTTTTCAGAATCCAGGCGGCGCTGTTATTTTTGGCTTTGTAGCGTTTATTATTGGCTACTATTACAGTTTGCAAAAAGGGTTAGTGTTTATCGTCGCCATCGCTCTCTCCTTGGCATTGCTGCAACTTTTGGTACTTCAGAGCAAAGGGTTGTATTTATTGGCTGCCACCATCAATAGCGCAGTACTCTTTGGGTTTGGTGCGATGGAACGTCGAGAAACCCTATTCCAACTTAAGGAAGCTAAACACGCGGAGTCGATGCAGACACTATCTGCTATTGCAGAACGTGAACGTATTGGACGAGACCTACACGACGTCGCTGGTCACGCGTTAAGCTCAATATCTCTCAAAGCACAGTTGGCCGACAAGCTTTTAGACAAACAAGAAATTGCGCTGGCCCAAAAAGAAGTCAAAGCACTTGCACGGTTATCACAAGAACTTCTCAGCGATATTCGTCACGCAGTATCGAACATTAAACATTTAACACTCAGCGATGAACTCGCTAAAAATGTCGCATTACTGGAAGAGAATGGCTTTGACGTTAAATCAGATATTTTGCTTAGTGTTGAACATAGTCTGTCTTCGCTCGAAGAATCTCAGGTGTCATTAATCATCAAAGAACTCACAACAAACACGCTTCGTCATTCCAAAGGTAAGCGCGTAGCGTTGTCTATCGATATACAGAACGACGCGTTCATACTATCTTACCAAGATATCGGAAACCACGCTCTCAAGCCCAGCGTCATTGAAGGTAATGGGCTTACGGGAATACGCGAAAGAGCAAGCTCCATTGGTGCATCAGTCGAGTTTTCACATTCTCAGCACATGGTGTTTAGTTGCTTGCTTACTCTGCCCATTAAGCCATTAGCATGATAACCAAAGGATTGTAAAATGCCGTCAATACTTGTTGTTGAAGACCAGTCATTAGTTCGCGATGCAATAGCCATGTTGCTCGCATTAGAGGACAACTTTGAAGTAGTGGGTAAATGCAGTAACGGTCAAGAGGCGTTGGACTATATTAATACCAACACGTTACCAGACATTGTCCTTAGTGATATTGAAATGCCCGCTGTGTCAGGACTCGACCTTGCAAACTATATTCATCAGGAACAGTTACCCTGCGCTGTGGTGCTTATGACCACGTTCTCTAAACCCGGTTATATAAAACGCGCATTAGCCGCAGGAGTAAAAGGGTTCGTGCTAAAAGAAGCCGACAGTGACTACCTTATTAATGCCATTAACGCGGTATTGAAAGGCGATAAAGTCATTTCTCCAGAGCTCGCCATAATGGCGTTGGATGACAACAATCCACTCTCGCCAAAAGAAATGGCCGCATTAAAACTTGCATCTGAAGGACTAAAAACTCAAGAAATTGCTAAGAAACTTTTCTTATCTGATGGCACGGTGCGCAATTACCTGTCTGAAGCAATATCTAAGCTCGATGCAACAAACCGGGTCGATGCTGCGCGAATTGCTAAACAAAAAGGATGGTTGTAAGACACATTTTAATTATGTGCAGCACCATAAACCCTGACCTGATAAATCTAGAACCAGGGTTGAGTGATCGTATTAGACGTTGGCAAATTTAGCGTCTGTGCTAGCCCATTTAGTACACGCGAGGGCCCATAAACCTGCCCCTGCCCTTTCATTGTCCAAATGCATGTGAGAATACTGGTTCCCTTTTTCAAAATGCACTGCCACTTTGGCGTTTCTTCTTGCAGTCTGATGTAGTCGTCTTCAATTTCCCAACCACTGTCGACATAGTCAACAATAAGCTGTTCAAACTGTGAAAAAGGAATAGATTGGATAATGACCCAGTCGCTTTTCTTGAATTTTTTCTCAAGGCTGTGTTTTTTGAAACCCGTCAACAGTCCCATGTTACTACTCCGTGTCATGCGCTTGGTATGATAACCAAGACCCGATTATATAGCTCGTCATGCCTTCATATTTGCATGCTATAGCGATAATCTGTTGTTCAAATTTAAAGCTATGCTAAATAGTAGTAGAAAACAAGCAAAAAAAAGCCGGTCTACGACCGGCTTTTGTACTTTATTTTTTACTAAAACTCAGTGCTAAATCTCACACCAAATTCACTGGCATCATTACTTAGAATTTGAAGAATGTAATCACCTGTGTTCAAACGCGCATTATCATAACGCTCATCAAAGATGTTACGGCCGTAAAGCGCTACGGTGTATGCATCATTTGCGGGCGTGTACGCAATATCAAAGTTCACTAATTCACGGCTATCAAGCTCAGTCATACGCTCTGGCGCAGATGTAGGCTCACCGTACATTTCTGAACGATATGAGTAATCTGCACGCACGCGGATAGATGCGCCGCCGTTGAGATCAAAGGTGTACTGAGGGCCAATCGCTAGAGTAAGATCTGGCGTTAAAGGCGCAACTGGGTTAAATCCAGCTTGCTCTTCTACGTCAACGTCCATGTAACCAATGCTGGTCATCACGCTAAAGTTGCCGTAGTTGAACGTTGCATCGGCTTCAATACCGCGAGAAGTTTGTTCAACAACGAGGTTAGCTGTATCAAAACCACCTTCGCTTACACGGCTTACCTGATAAGGTAGGTCTTCAAACTCAGTATTGAATATCG
>CAYVST010000035.1:0-36846 GCA_964454185.1 uncultured Alteromonas sp. | reverse complement strand
TTGGTCTAGTCTTACGCTCGCAGTTGCCATAATATGTCTCCTAATAGTTTACCCCTCACATTGTAGCAATTCGCCACATATGCGGCAAATTGCGCATAACAAACGCATCAACACTCGCTGCGCTCGCTAGGGACAAAATAAGTTAACCAAAACGTCCAAACATCAGTAAAAGGAATTATTATGGGTTTGAAACCGTTCCCAAATATAAAGCCTAGAAACCTAGGTTTATTGTTATTTATTGCTCGTGTGCTCACTTATTTCGGAGTTGTACTAATTGGTATAGCAATAGCGTTAATTGCAGGCACGCTCTTTACTTATTTTTTTCCAACACCACCCGTAAGCGGCAGTACAGAGACTTATCGTATAGGTCTTGGTGGAATTAAAGCCGGTTTTCTTATCATTGCTGCAGGCCTTTTTGTCATTGTGCTGTCAAACATTTTCGCGGCAATTGTGTCTTGGGAAAGCTCGTTTTCAGGCGAGGAGCATAATGGCACAGAGCAAAAAAGCTAAGCCACTCACTTCGTTCGCTGGGACACATACACATGGACTGCTTAGCATTGTAGCCCTACGCGTCTGCGCCCCTTATTTAAAAGTAATATGCTTCTAGGAAATTGAAAAAGGAATTTTAATGAACAAACAAAGTAACGCCTTCCATCCAGTCACCAGGGTATTTGCACTATTAGGTGCGCTCATTTGTGGCTTTTTTGCAGTAACCCTATTTGCTTTAAGTTTATTTGCGTTTCCAGATATTCTTGCTGTATTGATTGGTTGCGCCAAAACAGCTCTAATTGCTCTACTTAGTTGGGCTTTTTGGAATGCGGGCAAACATAGTCAAAACCCTTTTCAAATGAAACCATTCGACCAAGATAACGAGCTCTGAATTCAAGGGTGATTGTGCACGCATATAACAAGCAAATTAAGTCACTCGCTAGCGCTCGCTGGGACGCATACACGCAGGGCCGCTTCTCCATTATGCCCCACATGTCTGCGCCCGTTATTGAAAAGTTATGTACCAAGTTTTTTGTTTAGCCACTTAAATAGAATGTTCTAATTGTTTATTGCAAGGGAAGTAACATGCGAAAGATAGTCAATGTTTCAAAGAAAAAGAGCTGGTTCTCTGGCGAGCCTGATTTGGAGCTATTAAATCAACAGATTGAAGAAATAGAGAGAGAGGGATGGAAAGTAATTTCCATCGCAACTAACTGTAATATATTTGGCGCTATAAGTTCTTATTCACTTCTTTTGGAACATTCGGCTTGATGGCACATAACAAAACACTCAACGCTCTCGCTTCGCTCGCTGGGACGCATACACGCGTGGCCGCTTCGCCATTATGCCCCACATGTCTGCGCCCGTTATTGAAAAGTTATGCACCTGTGAGGATTAAAAAGAATGGAAGCAATTAGAGCACAACCAAGCTACATAGATTATGCGGTTAACCTTATTGCCGGCATCTTATTTGTTTTTGCTGCAATCGTCGCATTTGGTTATGGCGCAGCAATCGCGATCCACAAAAGCATTTTAGAACCCATTGCGCAGCTCTCTCCCATTCTTGCATTTTCACTCGTAGATTTATTCACTCAAGGCATTCCAGCTTCACTCATTTTTGCATTCATTTCTTCGGTAATTAAGGTGCTAAAAATAAATGTCATATACACACTAGTCACTATGCCTTTTGTGTTGTTTATGCTTTCCGCAATTCCTGAGCTATTTTTGAGTACGGGCATTTCAGAGATTTATCTTGCATCTTTACTAGCCAAAGTTCTACCTGTTGTTTTGTTTGCGCTTTTTTTGGCAAAGAGGGAAAAGGTAGTTGACGGTGCATGACAAGGCGCTTAATTCGTTCACTGGGACAGTAAAGCAGCGGCACTCTGTGATTATGCCCTACGCGTTATCGCCCCTTATTTAAAAGTTAAGTGACAATGTGAAAGTTTACTTCCGTTGGCGATGTCAGACGGAGGCTCCTATGCTCGAAGAACATGAATGGGACCAAATAGAACCACTGTTAATGAAGCGAAATCAAATAATCAAAGAATATCGCGCTAAGACAGGCTGTAATATTGAGCAAGCCATGGAAGAAGCTTTAAACCCGCAAAAGATAAATACTTTGAGTTGACCGGTTTAATGGGAACCAACCATAATGCTATTTATCATCATCGTCTCTCTGCTTTTGGACCAGAATGCAAGGAATGTGGTCACTTATTGAGAACACCAAAAGCTTCATATTGTGCAAACTGCGGTTGTTTCAGGTAATGTAACCTAACAAACCAATCAACACACTCGCTGCGCACACTGGGACACAAACACCTATTATTGAAAAGTTATACGCAATTGCAAACCAAGAGGAATGAATGGAATCTCAAATAAGTCAGAAAACAAAAGAAATGGAAATTTTGCCTTTACTATTTAGCTTCAAAGGCAGGATAGGTAGAGTCCAGTTTTCCAAATGGTGGATACCTTTAACGTTAACCACAGTTCCTTTCTACTATATAAACGAACAACTGGCAGGAATAATAACAATACTAATGCTTTGGCCGTTATTTGCGTTAACAACAAAAAGATACCATGACTTCAATAGTTTTGGTTGGTTGGGTGTTTTTCAGTTATTACCTGTCATCGGATGGCTTATAGTAATCGTAGGCTGCAGCTTCACAATCGGTGACTTTAAGGACAATAAGTATGGAAAATCGATTTACAAGCCGTAAATTGCGTACAACAAGGCGTTTAACAGGCAGGGCCGCTTCGCTATTATGCCCTAGCAGCCACTGGAGATTATCGGCAGTTAAATGGATCGAAAATGGCTTTCCTATCAAAATGATGATTTGTAGCGAACTAGAAGATATCTCTTTAAATAAAATAGATTCTCAACAACTAAGGCAAAAAGCTGTAAATCTGGCAAATAAGTGGAAGCAGAAAAATGGCTCACAGCAAAACGCTTTTGTCCCTAGATTAGCGTAAGGTTCTCAATAGTTGCATATTGAGTTAACCTAATTTGTATCATCGACACAAGGACTGTTTAAATGGGTGGTATAAGCATATGGCAATTAATAATTCTTTTGATTTTTCTTGGATCATTTCTCATTCCATTATTACTCATCGGGTTTTCAAAGCGAGTTAAAGGCGCAGGTAAAGTTGGATGGCTTATTTTGGTATTTTTCACATCCTGGATAGGTTACGCAGTATTTCTAATTGTTACTCAACTAGTTAAACCGACAGGTCGACAACAAACCTAACGATCACATTAAGTCGCTCGCAGGCTCGCTGAGACAGTAACACGTGGGCTCTGTCGCTTCGCTCGGATTTTTGCCCACGTGTTACTACCCCTTATTTGGGTGTTAGCTGCCCTAATTTGAGCAAGGAGTTTAAAATGAAAAAAGTACTGGTTCTATTATCACTAATGCTTACCCTAGTTGGTTGTTCGACTACAAGAGAAATTCATGGAAGTTTCTTTGAAGTAGTTAGTATGAAAAATCCAACTTATCCCAGTTATGCCGCTAAGAATGGGATAGAAGGTTTTGCTAGGCTTGTCTTCGATATATTACCAAATGGCTCTCCGAGTAACATAGAAGTAATCCAGTCTGAACCTGAGAGTATTTTCGATAAAGTAGCGATAGACGCTCTTTCCAAATGGAAATTTAAGCCCAAATTTGAAAACGGCAAACCCGTAACTCAGTTTGGTCAATTGGCTCAGCTGGACTTTAAACTACCGAGGGCGAATGGCAGCTGACAAACCGCTAAAAGCGTTCACTGGGACAGTAACGCGGCGGCGCTTCGCGCTTATGCCGCTACGTCACTGACATTTAACTTAGCGTTAGAAGTCAAGATGAGTACTTGGAAATTTGTTTATTTAAAAAACCGAAGAAAAACACCTATTAGCTATTGGGTACATAAAGGTATTGGCGAGGATGTAAAAGGGTATTCTCAATGCGACGAGTTCGATCCACCCTTTCCCAAGAAACACGTTTTGGAAGGTTATCCTTTTTTAACAGTCACCGTTCTGGGATTTGAAATCGAATTTGCTTCATCTTTGGAAATAGCGCATTTTTTAAGTGTAATGGAACAGAGAAACCTACCCACTACGAACTACCTCTCTAGCTTAAGAAGTAATGGCTATGGACCAAATAATCATTGGCTGAGTAGGTTCCCTTCAAAACTTAAGAGTTGGGCTAAAAGAGAAAGAATTATTGCTGCAGTTCAAAAAGCAAAAGCATCACTGGAAGTTTTAGGGTATGACTTCTAACAAACAATTTACGTCACTCACTTCGTTCGCTGGGACGCATATACGCAGGGCCACTTCGCCATTGTGACCTACGTGCCTGCGCCCGTTATTTAAAAGTTAGGTAGCCAATCAAGGATTGAATTTTTAATGAGAAATCCACAAAGAATTGACGAGCTTTTAGAGCTAATTAATCAGCTCTGGAAACAAGAACCAGATTTAAGATTTAATCAGCTAATCTATATTTTACAAAGTGGATACTCTCAAGCTAATGCAGGTATTGGTAAAGTAGAAATTGAAGAAGCTGACGGTTTTAAGCAAACAGCTTTTGACTTGTTTAACACCGAAGATGATAGTTTTTTTGAATACTTAAAGACTAAATTACAAAGTACAGAGAGCTAAGGTTTACCTAACAAGCCAATTGAGCGCGGGACTGCTAAAGCTTGGCTCAGTTCCGCTTCGCTACATAGTTGAAAGGCAACAATTAAGCGGAAGAATTCTTTATGCCACGCGTCCTAGGATACACTTTAAGCTAGAAGAAGTTCTAAGACCATGCCTTGAGTACTATGATGTAAGTGTAGAAGAGTTACCTTGGTATTTTTGTAGTCTAATGGCGAATCAGCGAGTATTAGGTGTTGTGAAAAAATGGGGCAAGAAGTGTTATCGGAAAAAGAAAGAATCAATCTTCAAATTTTTGGTTTTGGGGACAAGAACTACGGCACCTAGCAAACCGATCAAGCTCGCTCACTCCTTCGCTGGGTCAATTCCTCGCAAGCGGGCCCGAATTTCTCGCGTGCAAGTAATTGCCCCTTATCGGGGTGTTAGGTGATTCTTTGAATAGAACAAGTAGTGGTGTTTTTAAAGAGTCCTCTATAGCTCTTTTATGTTGGACATTCACTGGTATTGTTATTTGGATTTTCAGCAAATCCTTTACTGCATGGATGAATGAAGACCGTTTCGAATTTGCTAGTCTAAAATTGAGCCTCTTAAATAACATGCCAGAAAGCATAAAATTTATTGTCGTTAGTTTTGGAACTTTGTATGCGATTTACTATTCAGTGAAACAAACAAAAAAAGCGTTTTATTTAATCACGGGTAAACAAAACTAGGATGTATCTACACGCACCTAACAAGCAAATTAAGCCACTCACTTCGTTCGTTGGGACGCAAACACGTGGGCTGCTTATTTAAAAGTTTAGGCACTTCAGGGAAAGATTAATGCAACCAGATTTTTCAAAATATAACCTAGAAGAGTTGGAAGAATGCCTCAGGAGTATTGATCAATCAAAGTACCCCGATAGAGTATCTGAAATTCAGGAAAGGCTCGATGGGTTTTACGCGAAAGAACAAGAACGTATCAACAGCATTCCTGAACATGAACGGGAAAAAATGGAAAAGGGTGGCCGTAAAGCGAGTATATTTATGCTCACGATTGGGGGTGTCTTATGTTCTCTTTACTTATATTTTGGAAAAATTCCAACCCGTTCAGGTGACAGCATTCTGCGGGAAGACAATCCCATATTGTTCTATATCGCTGTCGTGGTTATTGCTTGGATGTTTGGGTTTTATGCTTTTTCTATCTGGGAAAAGAGGTTTAAAAAATAACGTGCCTTATAAAACGCTCAAGTCGCAATTGCTTGCGGCAACCGCTGGGACGCAAACACATGGGCTGAGTCTTTTTGCTCCTAATTTTAGCCCATGTATTTCCGCCCCTAAGCAGGGCGTTATGTTCCTTAGGAAAATTTGTGCCTGACTATAAATTTTGTGTTTCTTTAAACATCTCGCATCCCGATATTGAACCCGGCAAAATAAGTGAAGAAGTTGACCTTCAACCGCATCAGGCGCATAAGAAAGGAGAGCCGAGATATACGCCCAAGGGAAGAAGGTTAAATGGAAATTACGAAAGCATGTTCTGGAGGCATGATTTCGCTGATGGAGAAAAACTGGATTCCTCTGACATTCTTTTTGAAGAATTCATTGAGGCAAGGAATATTGAGCTTTCACATCATAAGGCTTTTTTTCAAAACTTACGGAAGTCAGGCGGCACTATTGATTACTTTGTTGGTTGGTTTAGTGTTGATAGTATCAATATGAATATTTACTTAGACCCACCAGTGCTCAAAAGTACAGCTGACTTAGGGGTATCAATTGTTTTATGTGCATACCCATCATAGGGCGAAACATAACAAACCGATCAACATACTCGCTTCGCTCGCTGGGGAGTTATGCACTCAAGGAAAGTAGAATGTCTCTGAAAAGTAATTTCTCCTTAATGGCCGAATACAATAAATGGATAAATGAATCCATTTACTCAGCTGCATTGGGTCTAGACTCAGAGGAACTGATAAAAGACAGAGGGGCTTTCTTTGGCTCCATTCTTGGCACGCTTAATCATATCTTGGTTGCGGATATTATTTGGCTAAAACGCTTTGCTAATCACCCCGTAGGTTTCAGCACTTTAGATAGCATTAAGTCGAAACCCAAGCCAGAAGAACTAGATGCTCTCTTATTTTTAGAACTCGCCCCCCTTAAACAAGAAAGGGAAAACCTAGACAATACAATCTTGGATTTTGTCAATCAGCTCTCTGACAACGTTTTAGCAAGTAGCCTGAGCTACGAAAATATGAAAGGTGTCTTGTATTCAAAATGCTTCGCGCATCTGTTGCAGCATTTCTTTAATCATCAAACTCATCACCGTGGGCAAGTATCCACACTGTTGTCGCAACTTGGTGTCGATATAGGGATCACAGATTTGCTGGTTAAATTACCCAATACGTAAAGCTCCCCCCTTTAGTCGCTCGCAAGCAGGCTGGGACGAATACATTCAATTTTAAACAAGGAAAGTAAATGAACGAATCAGATTTAGTCACTGCAATTTTAACAATCAGAGAGCAAGTCGGCTTTCTGTGGAATTTCTATGTTACCGCTTGTGTTTTCCTGATTGGTTGGATTTTTTCATCCAAGTCAATTTGGACTGAGACTAAACGAAAGGTCGTTATTGGGCTGTTTAGCGTTTTTGCATTGGTCAATTTATCGGCCATTTATAACGAATACAACCTGCTCGCCGCTGCAGCAAATCAGCTGTACATCATTGCAAGCCCAGAAAATAGATTTTTAGCTAAGCTGTCTGGCGACTCTGGATTAGGTTCATTAATAGCGTCAGTTATTCATATGGGTGCAGACGCATTTATTATTTACCTCATTAACTTCAGATGTCGTGGTAGCAAGAGTGAATAGCAAAGCGCTAAACGTAATCGGCATTCAGTTTCAGTTCATTTTTTCAAATTTACATTTGGACAATACATATTTAATAATTACTTCAGAAAAGGACTTCTTATGAAAACAAAACACTTGCTTATTGGTGTATTTTTATCTGTTGGTTTTCAAGCCCAAGCTGATGACAAGCCAAAATGGTTTCTTGGCACGCAATATAGTTTTAACAACATTTCTTCTCTTCCTGACAGAGAGCCTGAGACATTTGGTTTAGTTGGCGGCTATCGTATTTCTGAATATTTCACAATGGAGGCTCGTTATAGTTTTGGTACTTCCGACTATTCGTCATCAATTTTTGTAAATGAAGAGCAAGAAGAATATATAGAGGAAATTGATACGCAGGCTTTTCTTCTACTGAAGGCTAGTTATCCAATTTTTGACTCATTGAATTTTTATTTGATGGCTGGAATTAGCGAAAGCGATTATGAAATTACTACTACTAGCTCTTTTACAGATCAAGAAGGTGTCACAACAATTACGTACCCCTCAGAAATTAAAATCTCAGAAAGAGGTTTTACGTACGGATTAGGTGCTGACTTTCGCGTTAACCGCAATCTTTCAATCTTCGTTGATCATATGGTATTGCCAGATTTAGAAGTGGGATCAGGTCGGGCTAATGATTGGAACAATACAAATATCGGCGTCAAATACTCTTTTTAGGAAATAGGTACAGCAAAACGCTTAACACGAGTAGCACTGCTTACCATAGTGGAACACAAACGTAGCAGTGCTTCGAAATATCTCCGCTGCATCTGAGCCCCTTATTTAAACGTTATACCGACATGCCACAGTTTCGACGCATCGTTGTCACATGTTTGTCGTATATAGAAGGAATATTTTTTCTTAAATTGCATTATGTTATTTAAAGTGGGAACTTATGATGAAAATGAAAATAGATATAGCGTTAATTAAACCTCAAAGAGAAAAGAGAGCTTGGACTCAATCTCAGTTAGCAGAACATTAGGGGCTTAGCCTTAGAACTATTCAAAGAATTTAAAAGTCGGGGCTTACCTCACAAGGATTCTACGTGTTTCAGAAGTTTTTAATTGTCTCTCAAGTACTGCTAGCCGTTATATATTCTTCTGCTGGCATCAGTAAGTTAGTCCAGGGGTTTCCCAGTATTATAGGTCCCGTTTGGCTGATCGATGAATTGGAAAAGTACGGATTGGGCCTTTTCGGATACTTTATTGCATTTTCACAAGCCATTATTGGCATTTTGCTCTTTTTCCCACAAATTCGTTTATGCGCAACATTGATGCTATTACCAATGCACTTGTGCGTAACGATTGTTCCTATTTCGCTTGGTTGGCAAGGTACACCTTATGTGAACACAGTACTGCTAACAATGATACTCGCGATACTTTATGACGACCGAAAAAAACTAGCGGGGTTACTTGTAAGCGAGAAAAACAAACTATCTGGAAGCAATCTTTTTGTTTATTTATTTGCCGTCGCTTTGTTTTGGGCGTTTGCACTTTTTTTGCGATATGGAAACTAACGAACGCATAAACTCGCTCGCTTTGCTCGGTATTATAACTTTGTGTATTTTGGCTCATTGGCTTAATGTTGAACGCACTAAGGAATCAGCACCTAATGAAATATTTAATCTTTTTATTTGGAGTACTATTGAGTCTGAACTCCACCGCTTTAGAATCCATTCCAAAGTCCGACATGCTCGGACTTCGAACCACAATTTATATGGTTAGTAACCTTGAAAATGCAAAAGAGTGGTATTCAAAGGCGTTTGGTATTACTCCTTATTTCGATGAACCTTATTATGTCGGTTTCAATATTGCCGGTTTCGAACTCGGTTTAATGCCCTTCGAACAGAAGCCACAAGGAAGCTCTGTTATTTCATATTGGGGTGTAAAGGATATAGAGGCATCGTATGAGAAACTCATATCCATGGGCGCAAAACCATTAAACCCCATCACAGAAGTTGGTGGTGGGATAAAGCTTGGTGTTGTAACTGATCCATTCGGTAATCCGCTCGGCATTATTTATAATCCTACTTTTAAAATCGAGTGAAAGCGCACAACAAGGAATGAACAATGACGCAAAATGAATTGGCGCAAATAATTGCTTGTTTGGAAAAATCGGACACTAAAGGTATGAGCTTGGTTTCATTAGCCAGTGCATCCGGAATAGACAGCCAATCGTTATATAGCTACCTATCAGAGTACCCAGACTATTTTGTTCAACTACCCGAATCAAAAACCTACAAAATAAATAGGTTTGGACGTTTTAAAGGTGATTCCGCTAAAATTCTTAAGCATCATGAAGAGAGTCTTCAGAATAAACATTCTAGCAACTTTTCTTTGTTCTTTTTACTTTCAGTTGCCGTGTTTACCTCAATTATGGCGGCTGTTTCGAATGCCACATAACAAACT
This sequence comes from uncultured Alteromonas sp., assembly GCA_964454185.1. GTDB lineage: Bacteria > Pseudomonadota > Gammaproteobacteria > Enterobacterales > Alteromonadaceae > Alteromonas. The sequence continues at coordinate 26,967 of CAYVST010000035.1, read as the reverse complement.
TTTAGAGGCGTGTGCTAGCGCACACTTAAACAGTGACACGCAGGCCCTGTCGCTTTGCTTGGTATTACGGCTTAGGTATTTTTGCCCGGTAAACATAATTTAGAAAATGGAGGTTGTTATGAAAATATGGACACTTTCTTTTGTTGCTTTGTTCTGGTCTTTGAACGCAATAGCAGACACAGACTTATCCGAACTCGGCAATAGGTATTTTGCAGCATGGGAAGCAACCCAGTCTCCAAATGCTACTAAAGAAGACGTAGAGCACTACCTGTCTTTTCTTAAGGACGATGTTGCTCACCAACACCTGCCCTACGATTCGGATGACTCACGATTACCCGATGGTAAAGAAAGTATTCGCAAAGGAATGCTATTTTATTTGGGTTCGCACTCTGCACATAAAGCTACCTTGAAACAAGTTATTCCCGCTCACAATGCGGTTGCCATTACATACACTACATCGAGTAAAGGCGTGCACCCTCAAACAAATGAACTCGTAGAATTACATTATTCAACAATGGAAGTCTTGGAAATAGAAGATGGAAAAATAGCAGTGATTCGGAAATATGAAGAATAGTGTAAATCATTTGTTTATGGCTTGTGCCCTACATTTAGCGAAGCATAAGCGCAAATAGTAAGCGTCACATATTTAAGGGGAAGTAATGAATAAAAAGGACTTTTTTGCTTTTGTACTGTCGGCAGTTGCTGGGTTTAGTATTTGGTATTTCAGCTATGACTTAACAGGTCATGTAGAAGCGTTCGACAGTTTCCCTTATTATATGTGTGCTCTAGTCATTGTTGGGGCAGCACTGTTCTTTAGCCCAGCTCCTTCATATTTTGGCGTAGTGTTAGGTCAACTTGCTAATTTCGTCGGTGAATCAAGTGCATTAATGTTAGTAGGAATTGTGTCTGTACTGGTGCTAAGTGTGCTTACTCCGTTGTCTGCCTTATTTGTTCGTATAGCGGTTAGAGAACACAAAAAGATTAAGTAAGCACAAACTTAAACCCCAAATAGGTCGCTTACTTTCGTTTAATAGCATGTTTATACATAACGGGTTAGTTTTGTGGCCCACCCGCCTGCCCCACTTACTTAAGCATTATGACCCAGGGACATATGTATCGATGGAAATAAAACAAGTCACCAAAGAACACTATCAAGAACTTATAAATGTATGGGAACGTTCAGTTCGAGCCACTCACCATTTTTTACCTGAAGAGAACATTGCAGAATTAAAACCGCTTATTTTGCAGCACTACTTTGATGCTGTTGCATTACGTTGCGTTATTCAAAATAGTGAAATAGCAGGGTTTGTTGGTGTAGCCGATTCGAATATCGAAATGCTATTTGTAGACCCAACGTATTTTAGACAAGGTGTGGGTAGCCGACTGATAGCGTACGCCATAACACAGCTGAAAGCTTCAAAAGTGGATGTTAACGAGCAAAACCCGAAAGCAATGGCGTTCTATGAAAAAGTAGGTTTCAAAAAAGTTGGGCGTTCTGACCTGGATAGCCAAGGCAATCCATTTCCACTAATACATATGCAATTGAATGAGCTTTAACAGGGTTCATGCTACTTGCAAAAGACTAAGTAAAAAATTCAAAGCGCCAATGGCTTTCGGAAATTGAATCATTTCCTGTGGGCGCTAAAGCTCATGTACACAGTGAAGTTTGCTACCTCCCGCTAAGGGCATTGCGCTTTACTTTGATGTACAGCCCATGTAATTTTGGCGGTTATGCGAAAGCGATGCAGTTAAAAAGGAAAAATTAAAAATGGAATTTGGTTCAGACCACTCAATGATGTCTATTGGTCATTTAATGATGGCTATTGGTCAATGGTCATATCTTTATGTTTTAGTCACAATCCTCATTCATATCGCATTCAGTGCAGCGACATTTAACGATGCACGTCAATTAAGAAACAAGGGGGAACAACTTGCACTTGTTGGGCCGGTATTGTGGTCTGTTGCAGTGTTAGTTGGCGGTGTGTTTGTTGCGTTGGCATATTGGGTAATGCACCACTCAACGCTTAAGAAGTAATTCATTATAAGATCAACTATCGAAAGACAGTCGCTAGTGCGTGCTTAAACACATGTACCTAGCTCGCTTTGTATTTCAGCCTTTGCACCTGCGTGTGTTATTGATAACTTAGTTGATTAGAGGTTCATGTGTTTAACAAAAATAAGGGGCACGATTTGTCATCACATACCCAGCCTTCAAATAGTAGACTAGATATGGCGTCTTTTTGCCCCAGAGTTGATCTGTCTCGCCTAATTGACGAGGCTAATCAAGCTAAGTCCCAACTGTCTGATTTTATGGGGAGCAGTAAAGATACATATAAATTTGTGTCTTTAGGTGAAAATTGCAGCTCGGCGTGGTATCTCAAACAACTTGGGCTAAAAGAAGCGTCCTATCCATTTGACTGGATATTTAGCTCACCAGATATTGTTGTTGATTGTATTGATGACGGGTTCGCAAAGTACTTAGATAAGAAACTGATTACCCCCAAAAACGACGACACATCGGCAGGGCATTCTTGGTATCACGATAGTTTGTTTAACCACAGAAATCCGTTAGCTAGTGATGAGGAATACAATTATCACAAGAGATGTTGTAATAGATTTACTGAGCTAATAGAGCAAAAATATAATACCTGCTATTTAATTACGTTAATCAACGAACCATCAAAAAGACCAGGTTGGGCAAAGGGATTTAATAAAGAATTTAGTATGCCTGAAAATCAGAACTTAGAAACTGTTTCTAAATTATTCGAGCGTTTAAAAGACAGAAATAGTAACTCAAAGTTTGTCGTTGTCGATCATTACACTAACAGTGAGAAGCCAACAGTTTCCAAAAAAATAAGTGATAGTATTTTTTTCGTTGAGTTTCATGCTAGAGATAAGAGCACAGGGGTATATTATCCAAACTTACTTGATGATTTTCGTTTTAAATTGTTATTAACTGGACTATATGGACCACGCAAGGATTCATAACAAGAGAAAAATGGATTTTAGTATCATGCCAAAGGCAAAGAGTAATATTCCAGCCGCCGGAATAGCTTATCGCCGTTTAAGCAGTACCTTATTGACAACTTGAACGATATTAAATTCATCTCATAACATAAGGAATTGTGTTCAATGAGTAAAAGAAACGTAGATAGCCCGATTGCAGTTGGCCTTTGCATTGCTGTTGCTATTGGTGCGGGGCTCGGTGTTGCTATGAACAGTCTAGCGCTGGGCATTGGGGTTAGCCTTGCTATAGTGGCAACCATCCATTTAACTCAAAAAGGAAATAGTTTGAATGCTGAAGACTATAAAAACCTTTTTGTATTAAAGCCAAAAAGCGTCAACCCCATCATTAGGCTATTTGCACTTATCGTAACTTTGTTGTGCATACCTACTTTTTCTTTCGCCATAGTAGACCTGATGACTAGCCCTTACGCATTCGAACAATCAGTTAAAAATGCGCTCATCGCTGGCACCATTGCTCTGTTCTTCTGGCCTTTTTCATATGTTGCGATTAAAGGAAAATTACCTTCTAAATGGCACCCTTATCAGTAAACGCAAGCGAAGTTATGATTGTTGGAAAAGCGTATAATGGTTAGCTATGATGGCTGTAATTAGCCCACTATGTGACGCGTTAACAAAGTGCTCAAAGCGGAGCAATGAAGTTTTGATCTTATAAGGAAATGTTGAATGGAATGGATGGATTGGTTGCTATTTCTTTGTTTTATTGCTTGTACATTCTCGCTGTACTTTAGTTTCAATCGCAAGCATTACGACCCTGACAAGGTATTAGTGGATATGGGAGATGAGGTATTCATCTCTCATTTACCTAAAGCCAAAATACATAAAGACTTTGGTAAAACCATATCAAAATCGTTCGTTGCCAAAGTTCAGCTTGCAGGTAACTATGTCACTTTATTCAATAGTAGCGGTAACGCTATTGATATTTGGACCCCTAAAGATCAATTAGCTGAAGCTGTTTTCGAACGTGCAAAAGCCATTTTTAAAAATGCAGAGATAGTAGTGATAGACTGTTAACGCTTGTGATAGTGAGATACTGTGCAACGCATTCAGCAACTATCACGAAGCCTCTGTTAGATAGCTTTGCAAACGAACTATACCGCACCTAAGCATAATTCGCATGAAAAGGAATTTTTAAATGGCGCAAAAGAAAGAACACCCTCACGAGGTATATTCCAAAATAGAACGTAGTGACGCACTTAATAGCGAATTCGATAGTCTTCGTTCAAGCAGGCGTAAGCCTTTGGAAACTTTCGTTTCTTATATTTTCTTTCTCTTCCTTTTTGCTTATTTTTTCCCACAAACTTTTGAACAGCCGATAATCTATATCCTTTTGATTTTAATGATGGGTATAAACTTACAAATCTTTCGTGAAAGCGAACGCATAAATAAACGAATAGATATACTTCGACAATTAGTTAAAGAAGAAAACTAACGCTAAAAGGAAACGTTGAACATGGACGCTATTTTTGGAAGTTTTGCCGCTATTATTTACATATCACTGATTGTTCTGTCGATTCTTGTTCCTATTTTTGTCTTTCTTATTTCTAAACGCGTAAAAGAAATGCGAGATCTGGCTCGTGAATTTTCCCCTACAATCAAAGAACTGAATGCAAATATAAAGTACTTAAAGCGAAAGTTTGACGAAAATATAAATGCCAAAAGTGACTAAAGAAATGGTAAAGATTGGACTTGTTTATTTTACGAATACCGATGTAACGGGTCAGCTAATTGGCAGCATGGTAAGTGCGCTAGAAGCCTTTGACTGTGAGCTGATACTTCACAAAATTGAAGGCAACCAAATTAAAGATGGTCGCTTTCAACATCCTGAGCTTTTTTCTAGATTGCATCATTGCGATGCCATTATTTTTGGCTCCCCCACTTATATGGGGAGCGTTTCAGCGCAGTTTAAGGCATTTGCAGATGCAACAAGCGACTTTTGGGCTGAACAAAAATGGGCAGGCAAACTAGCCGCAGGCGTGACTTCTGGAACAGGACTAAATGGTGATCAGTCTTCATCGCTTGCATACATGCAAGTTCTTGCAGGCCAACACGGAATGCTTTGGGTGAATTTAGATGCGACCTATCATGACAAGTCAAAAGGGGTTAACAGGTTAGGCTGCCATTCAGGCGTCACGGCACAGTCTTTAGACGGAACGCTCAACGAAACTGATTTAAAAACCGCCGCTTACCTTGCAAAAAAGGTGCTCGACTATACAAGAAAATTCGAGAACAACGGGTAACTAACACATTGCGAGAACCAGTGTTAACGAAAAGGCTGGTTATGATGCTGATTGCTCCGCCATGGTTAAAGCAACATATATCAAAGCTAGTCGAGCAACATATAACTGGCGCTGCATGCGCATCCTTTGCTCGGAATGTCTAACACTTGTGTCATTGCGCATAGCATGCGTTGATGTCAATCTAAGCATTAGTGCCCAGTTTAGGTAGGCACTACTCGCATTTGGAGCACACATTGTATTTGATTAGCTGTTTGGTTTTTGTAGCAACAATTGTTATGGCAGTATGGTTTGGAAACTTGCACCCCATGTTTATGGATCAAACCTTCCCTACTGTGCTTGGGTTAGTAGTGGTTCCAACCCTGTTTTTTACCCTGTCTTTGCACTCGCTAGACACCGTTAAGCTTACGCTTAAGGCTGTTATAGGAAAGGAGGCGAACGCTAAAGCTCAGTATGTTTTGACTAGTGTAGGGAAAATTGCACTACTTAACGGTTTTATCGTCACGCTTATAAATCTTATGTCTATTGGATACCATTGGCATGATAGCCCTTCTGCGAGCTATTTGGGTGCGGCTTTTGCCACTGCAATTATGTCTAGTGTTATTGGGTTGGTGATTAACCTGTTTTGCCTTGTAGGTTTTTACAGGGTGAAGAAGGGGTAAATACATAATGCCAAGTTCATTAATAGAAAAGGCATATCCAAGGAAAATAAGGAGACTAGTGTGATAGTTGTATATGGAATAGATAGCAAACTTAATCCTATCAAGCATACATTGTCTGAAGTAATTCACAAATGCATGCAAAGTGTTTTGGGCATGCCAGAAGACAAGCGGGCACATCGGTTTGTCCCACTTTCGGCTGACAATTTTTATTATCCTGGTGGTCGTTCAGCATCTTACACAGTCATTGAAATAAATATGATGAAAGGCCGTCAACCCGAAACGCAGAAAGAGCTTATCAAAACACTGTTTAAAGAGATTGAGCGAGCCTTGGGCATTGCGCCAATTGACGTAGAAATAACCATTAAAGAGCAAGAAAAATATCAGTGGGGGTTTCGAGGTATTACCGGTGATGAAGCAACCAATTTAAATTACAAAGTGAATGTATAACGGGCGAAGTACATACCGTTGAAGTACTAAGTAGCTCAGATGAAATACAATAGAAAAATAGATGTATTACATGTTGATGGTACAGCAGGCTTAGCGATGGGCGTGCTGTTGTTCGCTCTACAAAGCTGGGTAAGTGATTTATACAACTTGTCAGGTGTTATCATTTACTTTTTAGCCACGGCCAATGTGTGTTACGGGCTTTTTGCGCTGTCCTTAGCGCTTTCTACTCGGCGTAATGCTTCATCAATCACCTTGCTCGCCATGGCAAATTTTGTGTGGGCGATGGTGTGCGTAGTCATGTTCATCGCGTTCTTTCAAACTGCCAGCGTAATAGGGCTTGTATTTATAGGCCTAGAAGGTTTGTTTGTGCTTATCCTTGCCATATATGAATGGAAAAACAGACAAGTACTATTATTAACGAACGATGCCAGAAAGTGCATAAGCTAAATATCCCTTTAAGCAGGTTTTCACAATCCACTCGTTTCTCATCACCCGTGATATTTCCTAAAATCAGCAACCACGGTCAAGATCGATATTCACACTAGCCATAGTATGGCATGGCTAAGGAGAAAAAGAGCAATATGACTAAATATCGTGACCAATTTAGTGAAGTCGTTAACTACATCAGTGCAAACTTAGATACAGAAATTGATGTAAATAGGCTTTGTCAGCTTACGCACTTATCTAAATACCACTTTCACCGGCAGTTTACGTCCTATTTTGGTCTGCCGGTAATCTCGCTCGCTAGGTTATTAAGATTGAAAAGAGCAGCCTTTCAATTGGCATATCGTAGCGACAAAAAAATTGTAGATATTGCTTTTGCAAATGGCTACGACAGTCATGAAGCTTTTTCTCGGGCTTTCAAAAAACACTTTGGACAGGCCCCGTTCGATTTCAGAAAACAACCCGATTGGACGCCTTGGCAATCTAACTATGAACCAGTAATAACGCTAAGGACTAAGATTATGAATGCCACCCCAGATTTTGATGTAACGCTTGTTGATTTTCCTGAAACATCTCTTGCCGTATTTGAGCACCGCGGCGCCCCCAACATGCTAGGAAGTTCCATACAAAAATTTATTGCCTGGAGGAAAGAGAGCCGTTTGCCCCCGAGCAAGAATAGAACCTTTAATTTAGTCTATGATGATCCAGCAATGACAGAACCTGATGCGTATAGATTTGATCTCTGTTGTTCCATTGATTTTGACTTAGAACCGAATCATTATGGCGTGATAAACAAGACAATACCTGCGGGAAAGTGTGCGGTTGTTAGGCACATAGGCAGCGATGATACTATTGGTGTAATCGTCAACTTTTTATACTCTTCATGGCTAAGTGAATCTTGCTTTGAACTGAGAGACTTCCCGATGTTTTTTGAAAGGGTAAGCTTTTTTCCAGAGGTTTCGGAAAACGAGATGATTACCGATATTTTTTTACCCATTAAATAAGGCTAGAAATACGAGTTTCACCGTAAGGCAATGTGCTGAAAGCGCGGGAAAAACGCCCGCCGATGCTGCTTAGCCAAACGGACCTTAGCATTCAGTATTGAATAGATACAATGCTACTTAGCACTCGCTCAATAGCATGATCAAGGGAACATAATAGCTCATATGGAAAAAAACCAAATAAGGCATTTAATTCGCGAAATACAAACAAGGTTCCCTTGTGTTTTACCGCTTATGGAAAAGCATGACAGTGAAGCGTTCACTTTTCTAATGGAAGAATTTGCGAATTTAACCACGTATGCCTTTAACCAAAATAACCTTGCTGACGCACAAAGCCACTTATCATTTATCAGCTTGAAACTTGAGTCTGCAAGTCTAGAAGAATTGGAATACATCGATACTTATTACGTTGAACACCTGTTTTGGAAAGGGACGCCACAGGGAATTGAAATAGGTTGGCCGCTTGTTCCAGAAAATCTAAAAAAAATGTACTTAGACTTTCACGGACGTGAACCCAAGGCAAAATTATAACGACGAGTATTAATTGGTTATTTATTCAGGGTTGTTAAATGGACGTTTTAAGATAGCCATTACTCTAGTGGTCTTCACCAACGATGACGTTCCCGCTAACATTGCAACTTATTTAATAAAGTAGAATAAAAAGTATCTAGGAAACAACGCATTATGATTAGAATTATTGGGCTATTAGTAACGGTTGTCTATTGCTGTATAGCCACTGCAAACACGGAGAGGTACAGTAGTATTGCCGCCAAGTATCAAGAGCATGCTTTAGCATCTGATACCGTCGCCAACGCTGTTATGCAAGGTGAGTGTTTGGTTCAACTTAAAGAACTGACGTTTAAAAAAAAGAATGATTTTGACCCCATTTCAGAATGGGTAAACTACCGTTCAACATCGCTCTTAGAGCAGTACTCTCCTTGCGAGACGCTCATTATATTGGAAATCGCTAACAAACAACTTCGTGATGCAACCAAATAAGATACGATAAACAAAAACTCTCGCATCAATGGTTAAGAAAGGAGTCAAAACTTGTTTGCTGTTATTTTTAAAGCCAAAACAGGTCATCAAGATCAGCATTATGTAGACACAGTTGCTACCATGAGAGACTTAGCCTTTAGTAAATACCAATGCCAAGATTTCATTGCCGTCACAGAAGGCGATCAAGAAATAGCTATTTCTTATTGGCTCTCAGAGGACGACATTCAAAACTGGCATAAAGATGCACAACACACCGTAGCTCAAAAACTGGGCCGAGAAAAATGGTATACCTCCTATTCAGTAGAAGTTGTTGAAGTTAAAAGGCGTTACAGCGTAGGTGAATAAACGTTGGTTGTGCGCCGTTCATTTACGCTACGGTGTTTAGCCCCTAGCACTCTTGGCTTTTGTGTTTTAGAGTAGGTGAAGTGATCGCATTGTAGGCACGATTAACGCCCTATAAAAAACGGAAGGGACACGATGAAACTGGATGTGTTTGGCAAACTAGTGGAAGTGAATCAACGAAATGGCCAATGGCTTGTGTTCTACGTTGGCAATGAAGGTAAAAAGAGGAAAGCGCCAGATATTCTGGTTCCAAATACCATTCAAGAGCCTGATGTTATCAATTATATTGCTGATCTTTGTCACGAATGGGCAACACCCACTAACCCCGTTGTTAAGGTAATTAGCTAAAACCTATTGAGCGTTAAGGTGCCTACTAAAGAGGACTTTCCATGGCGAGCGCGTTCTTTGTTATCTCCTTTTTAGGCTTGGTCTTGAGCTTTGTTACAGAGTACACAAAGCGAGGGGATGACAGTGTTTTGGTAACGATGTGGAAGTACATGAGCTTTTACACCACCTTGTCCAACATGCTTGTTTCAGTATGGTTTGCCTGCATCGTTTTTTGGCCCAACGCAGCCTTAACAGCTTTTCTTAATGAGTCGAATGTCGCCACCGCTGTGACGTTTTACATCACCACAGTGGGTATCGCGAACTATCTCATTTATGGTTGGCTTTCATTGCCGCTCGTTAACCGATTATCAGACTTAATAGTCCATGCGGTCACTCCCCTTATTACGCTAATTTACTGGCTTGTCGTTATCGACAAAGAATCACTTCAATACACTTTATTAGGATACTGGTTTGTATTTCCTCTGGGCTATGCGTTCTACACCATGGTGCACGGAAAATGGACAGGTTTTTATCCCTATGAATTTACGAATGTTCAAACACTGGGGATTAGAAAAGTGTTGCTTAATGCAGTAGGCTTATGTGTCTGCTTATTCATTGGCGGCGCTCTTTTTATCTACTTAGGTCAGACGTTTGGACAATTCTGAGAGCCCCGCTTAGTATTTTTGACAAATAGGACGTCATTATGAAAAAACTACTCACGATATTACTTTTAACGCTTGCGCCCCTCGCTTGGAGCCAGTCGTACCAAGAAAAGGTTGCAGCGTCAAAAGCGTTAATTGGTAAGCCGGTTCAATCTCATGCTTTCTATACAACAGAGAAACAGCCCATTGATTTTGCAAGCGTTAACGGCGAAATTGTCGTTGCCTACTTTTTTGCGTCATGGTGTTCACCATGTTACGCATCACTGGGAAATCTAAACAAAGCGCTTGAGGCTAGTTCGCCTTCAATTCGGGTTATTGCAATATCGCTCGATGAAGACTGGAAATCGCTTAAGGGTATGCTGGCAGAAACGGGGTTTTCAGGCGAGGTATGGAAGTCTTCTGATGCAACATCGGTATTGTCCCAACGTATGTTTGGAAATTTTAGCGGCTCTCTGCCCTATGCAATAAAAGTAGATAAACAAGGCATATTGCAAGAAGGCGGCTCTCGTATAAAAACCGTCGAACAGTGGTCAGCAATCATTAATGAAAACATTTCTCTACTTGATGCAAGTAGACTTTAAAGATGCCGAAATTCACATTGAGCAATAAATTCTGAAAGGGTTTCCCATGCTAAAACAGTTACCGTGGTTTTTGATGACAATTGTGGCAGTTGGCGTTAGCGGTTACGCGCTTATAAATTTGGTAATGCCCGAGTTTAGAAGCCAGTTTATTCAGAATATTTTCACCGCGCTACCTAATGCCACATCTCTTCATTTGCTAGGTGGCTTTGTTGCGATGTTCATTGGAACTTTCCAGTTAAATAGCAAGCTGAGAGTGCGATTTCTGCCTTATCATCGATGGATGGGTCGATTGTATGTGCTCGCTGTCGTGGTCGGTGGCGTATCTGGATTCCTTCTTGCGTTGAATTCGGTAGGTGGCATGACGGCTCAATTTGGTTTTGCACTGATGGCGATTTGTTGGGTCGGTTCGACCTTATTAGGCTACTTCCACATGCGTCAGCACAATGTTGAAGCACATCGTAATTGGATGATTAGAAGCTATGCGCTGACCTTAGCGGGTGTCACTTTACGAATATATTTAGGCATTGGCTTTTTAACTGGCACACCCTTTAGCGAACTTTATCCCGTACTGTCATGGATAAGCTGGGTTCCTAACCTGTTAATTGTAGAGTGGTTTATATTGTCCCGCCTCAGCAAACCTATCAAAGTCTAATTTATTAATGAACAGGGAGACACCTTATGAAAATCTATGGGCTTGTGTTTGCTTCAGTGTTGATATCTCTATCGTTTTTTACCCCCGCAAGTGCGGGCGACAAGGCCGCCGTAGAACGCGCTGTAACAGACTATATTCAGTCTCAACATGATGTATTGCCACAAATGATGGCACGAGGCATTGATGAATCTTTAGCGAAACGCACCTATTGGGAGTCAGCAGAAGGTGAGGAAGTCGTATTAGAGACTAGCTATGAAGACATGGTGAAATTAGCAGGTTTCTACAATGAAAAAGGCGATAGGTTTCCAGAGAAACCTAAAATTGATATTGATGTATATGATATAGACAAACGTGTGGCGTCCGTTAAATTAACGGCCGACGACTGGATAGACTACATGCATTTATACAAGAACAACCAAGGGCAATGGAAGGTGATTAATGTGCTTTGGCAATTTAACGATATTAATGCTCATACCAGCAAGCGTAGTTAGTATTTTTTAGCGCTTGGGACAGCATTTCTGAGGGCCCACGGCACAGCGAGATAAACATGACAGACAGTGATATCAAGTTTTTTCTGGAGCTTAAGCATCGGGTACATAATACCCCTTTTTATATTTTGTTATTGATTGGGCTTTTAGCTGCCAATGGGGTTTATGGTTTTATACCATTTATCGACTCTGGCTTTTCTTTTGGCGTTTGTATTCCTTTGTTTTTGAACTTTATTGCCGCAACATTTAGAACAGGATTCGCGGCTCAATGCCATGATCTAATTGAGAAACTTATTAACCGAGACGCCGAGCTTATACAGCGTATTAGCGAGTATGAAGCACGCCGAAATACACCAGGGAGGTAACCATGCATCTTGCTCAGTTAAACATTGCGAAGGTTAAGTTTGAACTTGAGTCACCAGAAATGGCTGATTTTGTGAACAACTTAGACCCTATAAACGCCATTGCCGAAAGTAGCCCAGGGTTTATTTGGCGTTTGAAAGATGAAACAGGTGACGCGACAGGAATTGAGATCGAAGGTCACCCAGACATTATTGTTAACATGAGTGTCTGGGAAGATATAAACGCGCTTAAGAATTTCATGTTCAAAACCCATCACGTTGACTTTTTGAAGCGAAAGAAAGAATGGTTTGTTCCCATGAGCGAGGCTTCCTATGTGTTATGGTGGGTGCCCGAAGGCCATATTCCTACTGTTCAAGAAGCAATGACAAAACTGGAACACTTACAGCAGCATGGAGAAACGCCAGATGCATTTAGCTTTAAGTCGAACTACAAATAGGCAGATTTAAGAAAGTATTCAGCCAATGAACTATGACGAATTCAATAGGTTTTGCCAGTCGCTTCCCGCCACTACACACGTTGTTCAATGGGGCAACTCTGATGTGTGGAAAGTGGGCGGAAAAGTATTTGCCATCGGGGGGTGGGAAAAGTCTGGCAATGCCGCTTTTACCTTTAAGACGTCCGAACAAAACTACTACTTTCTAGCAGAAAAACCGGGCTACCGCCCTGCCCCTTATCTTGCATCACGGGGAATGAAGTGGATTCAGCTGCACGATACAGCATTAGCAGAAGGTGATGAGCTAAGATATTACCTACATGAATCTCATAAGATTGTCTCTTTAGGACTTACAAAGAAAAAGCAAAAAGCGCTTGGGTTAAACCAGTAGATACTGTCGAGACCAAGGCTACGCTGCGCGGTCACTTTTTAACGCTAAAAAATGCATCTGTGTATTTCATTCACCCTCTATTGACTGGTCTGAACGAATAATTGACTTGATGGCAATGTTCGCCACAACTTATCTCATTACCAAGGACAATACATGAAAAACAAAAATCGCCTGCTTATATTTTTAGGCCTTATCGTCTGCAATAACGTTTTCGCAGACGTTACTACTTCTGAGGCACAAATCAGAGGCGTTGTAGAACAGTTTAGAACCAGCATTATCAATAAAGATAAAGACGTATTTAGCAATTTATTTTTGCATGACAACATTCCTTTTATTGCTGTTTTCAGCGAAGAAATGCTAGCCAAAAAGCGTTTAGAAAATCCTGACTATCCTGCAGCGGTAGATTTTGGGAAATTTGGAGCGCCTGTTGAAATGATTTCTGATACCGATTCACAAGAAGAAAAAATGTGGAATATAAAAGTGCAAACAGATGGCTATCTTGCTAGCGTGCACTTCGATTACAGCGATCATGAAAACGGAAAGAAAAAAGCATGGGGGACCGAGTCTTGGAGCTTGGTTAAAGTGGACACTGAATGGAAGATTACGTCAGTGTCTTTCACTGTCACGGAAATTGACCACGCGAATTGATAGCCGTTACCTTGCGCAACTAAATAGTTTGTTTATTTAACTTAATGAAAGGATATCAACTTGCTTGATGCAGTATTAGCACTTATATCGGCAACCGCGTTACTCTTAGGTTCACCAGGGCCTGCGCCAATTGCCCTTGCAGCAACCGGCGCTACCTATGGCACTCGTCAAGGGATCCCTTTTCTGTTTGGCATTTTGGCCGGGCTTTCATTTGCTATTATAGGCGCAAGCGCAGGCCTCGCGACGCTGTTTACGGCGTTTCCCAATGTAAAAGTAGCCTGTCAGTTTATTGGGGCAGGCTACATTTGCTATATTGCGGTAAAGATAGCAAGCGCGCCTGTAGCACTAGCAGCCGTAAACCCTAATGCCCCTCGATTCAGAGACGGGTTTATCCTTAACTTACTCAATCCCAAAGCCTACGCGGCTTTTTTGGCTATCTTTTCTCAGTTCCTCATTCCTACGCCGAATACACTAACAAGTTACGTCTTAACCGCATTAGTGTGTTTCGCGGTTGCCGTTATGGTCGACTTCGTTTGGTTATTGTTTGGAGGTATTCTGAAACCTGTATTTAGCCACCCCTTGCACGCGCGAATTTTGCGAATCATTTTTGCTATTGGTATGGTATCAGCCGTACTGTATTCGTTGTTGTAAGAACACAGAAACATAAATCACCATTTACCACTCATTCAAGGAGAGAATAATGAGACTTTGTGTTGTCGCCGTATTTGCTTTAATTTTTTCAGGTAATGTAAAAGCCATTGATATGTTTGGCGCGGTTGAGTTTACTGACTTATCACCTAACGCTAGTGAGAAGGTGTGGGAAAGGGAAAAGCAAATACTTCGTTGGGACTGGAAACTTGTTGAGGGTAAAGCTGCAACAAAAGAGTCTAAACGTGTAAGGTTAGATTTTTGTATGAACCGAGAGTCTCGCGAAAGTGTTGAAGCCAATGCAAAGCTCAAGCGCAAATGGCATGTGAATAAAGGGCTCAGGTTCAATGATAGCCCTTAAGATTAAAGTTGATGACCTTTCTGGTGGTGACGTTATTGCATTGTTAGAAGAACACCTTGCGGATATGTTCGCTACGTCACCACCAGAGAGTGTACATGCGTTAGACGTTGATGCACTGAAAGCTGATAATATAACTTTTTTCAGCGCGTGGGATGGCGCCGACCTTGCGGGCTGTGTGGCCATAAAGGCGCTTACGAGTAAAGACTGTGAGTTGAAGTCTATGAGAACGGCACACACCTTTAGGGGTCAAGGCGTCGCATCACAGCTGTTACTTTTTGCCCTAGAACATGCGAAAATAAAAGGGTTCAGCTCGGTAAGTTTAGAAACAGGGACACAGGATTATTTTTCTGCCGCCCGTCAACTCTACAAAAAATTTCAGTTTGAAGAATGTGGGCCGTTTGGCAACTATACCCTCGATCCAAACAGTCACTTTATGACACGAGCCCTTTAAGCCTTTAGGTGCGCTTGCACCGCTATTGAGAAAATACTATGTCGTTACCTCCATGCCCTCATTGTCAATCTGAATATGTTTATGAAGATCAAGCCTTACTTATTTGCCCTGAATGCGGTCATGAATGGAACCCCAATGACGTTGAAGAAGAAGTGTCGGCAAACGATGCGAACGGCACGCCGCTAGTAGCGGGTGACAAAATTACGTTAGCCAAAGATCTTAAAGTAAAAGGCAGTTCACTTATTTTAAAAATTGGTACAAAAGCCGTTATTCGTCACGTTAAAGAAGGCAAAGACCACCAGCTTGACTGTAAAGTTGATGGCGCAGGCGAAATGATGCTTACTGCTCAATTTGTCAAAAAGGCCTAGAAGTTAGCCACTTCATTTATAATAGTATCGGCAAGCAAACTAATGGCTTTTGAAGATACCTTTTGCGGGTTAACCAAACACACACCCATGTGACCGAGTTCAGGTAGGTCTCCCGAACTCGGCAAAATATGCAGGCCTGGTGGCACCGAACTTTTTGCCAGCACCGTTATTCCCAATCCTTCATTAATTGCAGTTTGAATACCATTGAGATCGGCAATGGTGTACACCACCTGCCATGGCTTTTTAGCCGCTGTGAGTAAGTTGATAGCACGCTTTCGATAAGTGCATGGGCTTGGTGCTGCAATTAACGGTAATTTGTGTGGAATACTATTTACAAAACGCTGGCTCCCCACCCATACCAGCTGGTCTGTCGTAATATAGCCGTCTTGTTTTGGGTCAGGTGTTTCTTGCAAAGACAAAATCAGGTCAAATTGGCTCTTCAACGGCTCACTAAGTAAGTCTTTACTAAGCGCACAATGCACTTCTAACGAGATCTCGGGATAAGTTTGGGTAAATCTACGGATAATTTTAGGCATGAGGATAGTTGAAAACTCACTGGGTATACCAAGCTTAATATTCCCGGTTACCTGTGGTTTGCCAAACTCCGCCATCGCCTGGTCATTCAATGCAACTATTTTCTCACCGTACGCCAGCAATTTGCTGCCTGCCACAGTAAGCGACAGTTTATTTTTGTCGCGCGAGAATAGTTTTTCACCAACCATTTCTTCCAGCTTTTTGATTTGAAGGCTGATGGCGGGCTGAGTGCGCTGCAACTGTTCAGCACACTGAGTGTAACTGCCCGTTTGCGCAATGATGACAAAAGAACGCAGAAAATCGATAGACAAATTTTTCATAGGCACACTTATTCCAGAACACACTCATTTAATAAAGTTATGATGCCATATTTTTTATTAATTTTATTTATTCTTTTTCGACTTCTACTATCAAAATTACAACAACACGCGCACGGCAGCCCTAGAAGACTGTTTTAGAAAGCCACTATCACCGCGCCATAAATACGGGAGCAAGAATGAATAACCTAAGTCACAACTTAAGCGATATCGACCCAGACATTGCAGGCTTTATTGCAGAAGAAGATACTCGCCAAGAGCACCACATTGAATTGATTGCCTCAGAAAACTATACCAGCCTAGCCGTTATGCAAGCCCAAGGTAGTCAACTAACGAACAAATATGCGGAAGGCTATCCATCGAAGCGTTACTACGGTGGTTGTGAAGCGGTTGATAAAGTCGAGCAACTTGCCATTGATAGAGCGAAAGCCCTTTTTGAGGTTGATTATGTGAACGTACAACCTCACTCTGGCTCCCAAGCAAACACCGCCGTTTATATGGCACTATTGAACCCAGGTGACACTATTTTAGGGTTGAGCCTCGACCATGGTGGCCACTTAACCCATGGCGCAAAGCCAAACTTTTCCGGCAAGTTATACAATGCTATTCAATACGGATTAAACACTGACACGGGCGAAATTGACTATGATCAGGTACAAGCACTAGCCCAAGAACATCAACCTAAAATGATTGTCGCAGGTTTTTCTGCTTACTCTCGTGTTGTAGACTGGCAACGTTTTAGAGACATTGCCGACAGTGTGGGCGCTTACTTACTTGTTGATATGGCGCACGTGGCGGGGCTTGTAGCGGCGGGCGTTTACCCTTCTCCGGTAAACGCTGCACACGTAGTGACCACCACAACTCACAAGACACTGCGTGGACCTCGCGGTGGTCTAATTATGTGCAAATCTAACCCCGAGCTTGAAAAGAAATTCAATTCATTGATTTTCCCAGGTATTCAAGGTGGACCGTTAATGCACGTTATTGCCGCTAAAGCGGTGGCATTTAAAGAAGCCATGTCAGCTGAGTTCAGAATATACCAAAAGCAAGTTGTGACTAACGCACGCGCAATGGCGAAAGTCTTCATGGAGCGTGGTTTTGATGTTGTCTCCAACGGCACCGATAATCATATGTTTTTGTTGAGCCTAATCAACCAGGGTTTAACTGGGAAAGAAGCTGACGCCATTCTTAACAGCGTTAATATTACGGTAAACAAAAACACTGTACCCAATGATCCTCAGTCACCGTTTGTCACAAGCGGAATACGAATTGGCACCCCAGCAGTAACATCGCGCAGCTTTTCAGAAGAGGATTGCGCAAAGTTAGCGGGCTGGATTTGTGATGTGCTTACATCGCCAGATGACACTGCAGTAGTGGCACAAGTTAAAGACAATGTTGCAAGTATTACAGCAGCACGTCCAGTTTACATTGCGCGCTAGCTAAACCACTTCCAACCAATAAAGACCAGTAAAAAGCCGAACAGGTAAACAAGCCCTATGTAACTTAGGGCTTGTACTGCTTTACTTGGTGCTGCATCAGGATGAAGTTTCGTTTGCTGAACTAGCTTATGATTTAACCATGCAAACATGGGCGTGGTGATGAATGCCAGCGTCATCGCAAACCCTAACATAGCAAGCAGGGCCGATTTAAAAAACATCACAATTACAAAGCTCACCAATGCCATAACAAGAAGGACGGGCGTGACCAACGCATTTCTTGTGTTCTTGTCTTTCTTTAGTAACAAACTAATGGCTTCAGCTACCACACGCGCATAGCCATCGTATACGGTAAGCGCCGATCCAAAAATACAAAGAAATGCCACCAGAGCTATAAGCCAGTGTGCCCATTGACCTATCGTTGACGAGTACATACTGATTAGCTGGTGCGAAAAGCCTATGCCGCTAGCACTTAGCTCAGTATCGCTCCCATATAAAATAAGTGCGCCCAGCCCTAAGAACAGCATGGCCAACAACGCAGTGACACCATAACCCAAATTAAAGTCGAATAGCGCCGTTTTTGGCGTAACCGTAGACGTAGCGCACTGGCGTTTTAACCATAGTGAGGTAATAGACGAAATTTCAATGGGAGCGGGCATCCATCCCATGGTAACGACAAGAAAACCTAAACTAGCAATAACGTAGGGAGAAGGTGGATTCGCAGGTGCGTTCGAAGGATTATAATTGACTAAAGCAACGATAAATACAGCAATGGTCGCTATGACGAGAATGCCCATTATGGCTTTTGCGATATGGTCGAGCCCCTCAAAATGCCCTGCCAGCAGTATTGCTAAAATTAGCCCTAATACCGCGGCGCTAGAAAGCGTTATGGCAAGCTCAAAGGGAATAAAGTAAGACAGCAAACTTGCAGAAAACAGCAACAAAGCCGCAGAGTTAACCACAGAGGCGATACTATTTAACCCAAGCGCCAAAGCCAAATAGCGCCTTCCCATTTTCAGGTAGCCTTGCTGGAGCGTTTGCTTGGTACTTATTGTGTAACTTACCCCGGCGCGAAAAAATGGGTATTTAAGAATATTAACTAGCAGTATCAGCAGCGCCAATTGCCATCCGAATTTAGCACCAGCTTGTGTGGATGCAACTAGATGGCTTCCGCCTACAGCGGCTGTTGCCATAAGTACGCCTGGCCCCAACAATTTTAGCCATGCGATACATCGCGCATAAAACGATAAATTTACCCGAGACTGCAAGGTAACCTCTTGATAGTAATAAAGCAGAAAGTCACCTTAGCAGGTAAACAACAACCAGAAAAGCCACTTAAATTGAAACCTAAAAGCTATACAAAGCCCCTGTAAAAACAAACGCACTGTCGTCGCTATAGTCGCCGCGAGCAAAACCATCGCCTTTAAGAAGGTATGCCCCGCCTAAAGACAGTCTTAGCCTTGGCATTACTTGGAAGCGCCACCTTGCTTCAAACTGATGACCAATAAAACTGTCTACGCCTTGTGGCGTTTTTTGGTACCAGTACGCTTTGTAGCCAAGCATGATGTTATGCTGTGACGTTGGTGTAGACACACTGCGAAGCCCTGCCGCTTTCAAATTTCTGCGTGGTAAGCCTTGATAAACGTCGGTTGGGCCGAAATCAAAACGTCTCACACCATATAAGCTATCGAAATTTGAAATGGTATTGTCACTGGTGTCATTGTCGCCGCTAATATAGTCAAACTCTGCACGCAAAAAGGTGTGACGATTGACTTTTTTACCAACATACGCAAATAGCAAATAAGCACGCACGTCTTTTTCAAGCATATCGGTTGATGCCGAAGTTTCGCGGGCGCGACCAGTCTGACCTATAACTTCGGAATTTACCCGCCACCCGTCAGAGAAGGTCGCGGTATAGTCGACCGACAGAGTGTATAAACTGCGGTTCCGTGTAAGAAGCGATGCACTATCATTCTCTTTGAGCCAATAGCTCTGTAGCTGTAAGGCTTTACTGCTTGAGGCGGCATAGAAGCCAAACAACCTGCGTTCACTAAAACTTTTATCAAACGCGCGAGCATTACTGTCTATTTGGTCACGATCATTTGGAAACCTTGAAACTGGCATAATATATATACCATCAACTTTCCAATCGGCTAACGAGCCTTGAACCACTAAGCCGTCGTAACTGTTTGTTGCATTGCGATATATAGCCTTCGCCAGCAGTCGTCGATTGCCATAGTCAAGCTCCATACGTCCAACTTTTATCGATGACACTCTCCACCAGCTTTCGTCACTGTTGGCGCCATTGACTAAACTAGCGGGGTTATAAGTAAGAAAAAACTGCACCGGCTCAAGCGTATTAACTTGATTCGCTGTTAGCGTAGGGTCATTTTCATCAAGAAACGCTCGTGAATCTCGGATGTCTACAGTGACACCAACGTTGTTATACGACACCTCGGTTTGAATAATAACCCGTGTAGAAATGCGTTGGTTGCTTTGCGAGCGAGCTGACTGTTGCGACGGGAAAATAGGATTGTTTAGTGCCTCATAACGCACGCGCAATGAGCCCGACACATCAATGCCTAGGGCGTCATTAGCTTGCACCATACAGGGCAAACTAAGAATGATTAAGCATAAAGTCACTGCGCAAACGATAAATCGCATTTCGACATCAAGAAATTTCAAAAAATTCAATGTGGTTAAGTATATAGGTTATTTTTTGAATTAGCGCACGATGTATGCCATTACCACCTAGCAAGGCGCTTTTCACAATGAACCCTTTTAATCTGATGTACTCTACATTAGGTATAAAGAAGTAAATCAACCAAACCGATTACCGTGTGCAATAATGGTGTGAGTTACACCTAACTAAAAAGGCAATTTGCTAAATGGAAAAACCATCAATAATCGCATGCCACCTCTACGATTACATAGAAATTGCATGTATGTATAAACTAGAGGTAAAAGCCGTGTTCAAAAACGGTAGCGACATTACAGGGCAAGCTATTGATACAGCAATTATTGAATTTGATACCGGTGCTAAAGAATGTTTGTTGGTCAAAACCGATGATAAAGACAACTTACAAAGTATCGTTTTGTCTGAATTGGCGTCGTTGAGCGCAGTCACAGAAAATCCGTATTTCGACGTAGTTCACTTTTAATCAAAAGTTCGCTGCGCTAGAGTGCAATCCGCTTCGTTTCTTATTTTGTTTTTTGAGTTGTATATGACCCACAATTTTTCA
This sequence comes from uncultured Alteromonas sp., assembly GCA_964454185.1. Taxonomy (GTDB): domain Bacteria; phylum Pseudomonadota; class Gammaproteobacteria; order Enterobacterales; family Alteromonadaceae; genus Alteromonas. The sequence continues at coordinate 5,909 of CAYVST010000035.1, read as the reverse complement.
GCTATCACTTTTTTCGTTGATAATTATGATGAGGCGATTGCCTATTTTACTGAGGTGCTTGGCTTCACGCTTACTGAAGACAAAGCCACAGGCGACAACAGTCGCTTTGTTTTAGTAACCCCAAGACACGGTAGCGCTGGGCTTTTGTTGGCACAAGCAAAGACGGAAACAGAGAAAGCGCTGATTGGCCGACAAGCAGCAGATAGCGTGTTCATTATTCTTAATACCGATGATTTTTGGCGCGACCACAAACATTTTGAAGCAAATGGCGTGGAGTTTTTAGAAGCGCCGAGGGAAGAGGTATATGGCACCGTAGCTATATTCAAAGATCGTTACGGCAATAAGTGGGACCTTATACAAGGTGCATAACCCGCGTACGCAACGCGGAAAAAGGAGAGGCTAATTGAAGGCAATGAAACGTTCGATCATTGAAGATATTGTGGCTATCGCGGCAATAGCATTGTTGATCACAACCACGTTTTATTGGATTGAAGCTCGCAAAGAGGTGATTTACCTGTGCGACAATTTTACGCCTGGCGTATCTAAAAAAAGTGTTTTGCGCCAGCTTAACACTGCTGAGTTACTGACATGGGACTCCATTTTCATTGCCAATGGCAGCAAGATTGAAGCATATAGCCCGCTTCACATGGGAATAATGCAATGTACCGTTGAGTTCAATAAACGAGACATTGTGGTGTTTTCTATTGTTGAGTAACAGCACCAGTGCAACGTGATAACGACCATTTTTGGTGCAACGTTTACATCACTGCAACACCTCGTTCACTGGCTTGATAAAAGTCGTAAAGGCAGACTTACCATCTGTCTTTTTACCCGGTAGTTTTACTTTTCGCTCCACTATAAGTCGTTGTGCTGTAAACGTATAATTACGCCGTGTCTTCTTAACGCAATTTTCTTCTTATGCAAAAAACCAAACACAGTGTCATCGAGGATGTTTTCGCCCTGGTAAGCGCCGGCTTGTTTGTTGCGTTTGGCGTTTTTCTATTTCAATCACAAGATTTGATGGTTGGTGGTGCGGCAGGTCTTGCTTTGCTAGGTACCTATGCTTTTGAAATGAATTTTGGACTACTATTCTTCCTTATCAACTTGCCATTTTATGCCTTGGCTTGGACTCAGATTAGTAAACGATTCACGCTTAATACGTTTATCTCTGTCACCACAGTGTCGGTACTGACCGAGCAAATCCCTGCTTTTGTAGATATTAGCCACGTTAATCCATTCTTTGCTGCGGTATTTGGCGGTATCTTGATTGGTGTTGGTATGCTAATCATGTTCAGACACAGCTCGAGTTTGGGCGGCGTTGGGATAATGGCATTTTATCTTCAGCAGCGTTTCAATGTGCGTGCGGGTACATTCCAATTAACGGTTGATACTAGCATTTTACTTTGCGCACTCTTCTTTATTCAGTGGCACCTTGTACTCATTTCAATTTTGGCCGCGTTTTGTCTAAATATGGTGATTTCACTTAATCACCGACCCGAACGCTATTTTCCTGTTGAGGCCCAAAACGCACAGCCCAATGCTGAGGAGTCATTGCAACTTCATGATGAATTAGACAGTGACTTACACCCACAAAATACATAGTGCTTGATGATAGCCCTTAGCAAAAGTTAAGCGCTTCACAAATAACAAAGCCCGGTGACGTTGTTAAACGAAACCGGGCTTTTTTTTACTTGTACAGATAACGTATATTTGTATTTCTTTATTGCCGACAACCAGTATCTATTGCTTCTTTTGTACCGGTCTTGACGGTCTACTGACTACACCACGATTCACTCTAGGTCGAGAAAACGAAGTACGCATACAAACCTCCCTTATCAGTTTTGACCTAAGTGGTTGCAAGTGAAACATTCACCGCAATCTCTTCTTAAATCTATGTCAGTATAGACACAAAAGGTGGGGGGGCGTCTCATTCTTTTGATGAATAGTGCCTGATAAAATCGTATATGAAACTATGTCAGTTTGGCACATCATAACTAGCGCATTGAAAGATAATGCTTTTATCTACAGTTACGTCAAATTGAAAATTGAGCTGCCAATTACTAAAGATATTTAACAATTCTTGGCACGCGCTGAGACACACGTGTCATGAGTTCATAGTCGATAGTACCGGCACTGTGCGCGACCTCATCGATGGCAATATGTTCTCCCCACAACTCGACCATGTCGCCGATTTCCACATTAGAAATATGTGACACATCAATGGTGATCATATCCATAGACACACGACCCACAAGATGCGCCCGCTGCCCGCGCACCATAACAGGCGTTCCGTTGGGGCAGTGTCGAGGATATCCGTCAGCATACCCTATTCCCACCGTTGCAATACGACTTGTTTTTGATGCTGTCCATATTTGACCGTAGCCTACACCTTCACCTTTCGGTACATCGCGTACTGCTAAAATGCTCGCACGCAAGGTCATTGCTGGCATGAGTGAAATGTCTGTTGGTTGCTGTGACGACACTTTACCACCGTATACTCCAATACCAAGTCTATTCCACCCTTCATGGCTGGCGTGCCAGTTCACGGTCGCAGGAGAGTTAGCAAGACTTAGCGGGAGATTGAGCGATGCGACAGTGTGCTTGAACGCGTTAATTTGAGCTTGGGTAAACGCATTGTCCACATCATCGGCGCAGGCAAAATGCGTTGCAATGACCGTCTCATCACTCAATAAATGCTGGTAACGGGTAACGATATCATTCACGTCATGTAACGCGAAGCCCAGTCGATGCATACCACTGTCTACCTTCAACCAAATATGTGGACGCCTGTCTGACGGACAGGCATTCAGCCATTCGAGCTGTGCTTGGCTGTGCATTACCAATATGCAATTATGTTGAAATGCCATCTGGCATTCTTTGGCTTGGTGGGCTCCTTCAAGGACCACTATTGGTGCAGTGATCCCCGCATCGCGAAGTGCTATTGCTTCTTCAATAATGGCTACCGCAAAACGTGAAGAAACATGCTGTAAAATACGCGCAACGTTAACCGCTCCGTGTCCGTACGCATCAGCTTTCACAACCGCCATTGACTGACTAGCCGGAGCACGTGCAGCCAGTTGTTTAAAGTTATGCAATAGCGCATCGGCGTGGATAATAGCTTGCGTTTGACGACTCACAGAAAAGTACGTTCCTTAAAAGAAAAAGCAAAGCCGAATTGTATCATGAGTTTTTACAAAACGGACATTTCAGAGGGAGAAGAGGCGCCGTTGGTTTCTTGTTTAGCAAAATATCGTTATGCTTGCCGCCTACACACAGTAATGCATTAAGGCTTTTTATGTCATTGGATTCACCATCAGCTAACGACACTACTCATTCGCTTGCAGACGCACTAAACCGCATCGTTTCTGAAGGTCGTAATCCTCAGACGCTAGACATAGACACACTGTCAACTACGGGTATTTTAACGCGTATTAACACTGAAGACGCAAAAGTAGCGGCGGCGGTATCATCTCAGGTGGATGTTATTGCCAATGTTGTTGACGCAGCCACACACAGCATTCAGCAAGGTGGTCGGCTAATCTACATTGGCGCAGGTACTAGCGGCAGGCTTGGTATATTAGACGCTGTTGAGTGCCGCCCTACTTTCAGTGTTCCAGACTCTCTGATAGTGGGTATTATCGCCGGCGGCGAAAAAGCGATACAACACGCTGTGGAAGGCGCAGAAGATAACATACAGGCAGGCTGTAGCGATTTACAGGCCATTTCACTGTCATCAAAAGATACGGTAGTTGGCATTTCAGCAAGCGGACGCACACCTTATGTAAGTGGTGCACTTTCATACGCTCGTTCGTTGGGATGCTTCACTGGCGCGTTGGCATGTAGCCCCAATGCTGAAATATTCAAAGGTGTAGACGCCGCAATATGCCCTGTGGTTGGCCCAGAAGTGTTAACAGGTAGCACGCGAATGAAGTCTGGGACAGCCCAAAAGATGGTACTTAATATGATAAGTACCACCACCATGATAAAACTTGGAAAAACCTACCAAAATTTGATGGTAGATGTGAATGCAACCAATGAAAAGCTCAAAGCAAGAGCACTGCGCATTGTGATGCAAGCCACCCAATGCGATGAGTCAACAGCGAAGCAAGCGCTAGTCGCCAGCAAAAAGAAAGCAAAAACAGCCATTTTGATGATTCTGACAGGCGTGAGTGCGGACCAAGCCGAACAGCAACTTTGTGCTCACCAAGGTTTTTTACGCTCAGCCGCTGATACAAAAGCCCAAAGCCCGCGTTAATGATGAATACTGTAAACAAGATTTTGAGATATACAGTGCAACATACTGTTACGCCGTCTATCAAACAACGTGTAAAAACACTGCTAGCCTTACACGTAATGGCGCTGACGTTTGTCAGTTACAGCGTTTTCAGCTTAAACAATGAAGGCTTAAATCCCTCACTTGCGCCCTCTGCTTCATCACACAATATGTCTCATACTTTTTCAGTGGGTGCGCAGCGTTTTGAGCACTATCTGCCGTTATTGGAAAACAAGCGCGTAGCCTTAGTGGTCAATCAGAGCGCACTTGTGCCGTTACCCTCTTCAAGTAAAAGTACACAGGCTGAAAAGGGACGTTCAGTTCACTTGCTTGATGCGCTACTGCAACGCGGTGTGAATGTGCGCGCAATTATGTCACCAGAACACGGGTTTAGAGGCGATAAAGGGGCGGGAGAAAAAATTAATAATACCGTGGATAGCAAAACTGGCCTTCCTATTCACTCACTGTATGGCAAAACCCAAAAACCAACATCAGCCATGCTGCAAGATATCGATGTCGTGGTATTCGACATACAGGATGTCGGCGTTCGGTTTTATACATACTTAAGTACGCTACACTATGTCATTGAAGCAGCCTTCGCTCATGATATTGATGTGGTTGTACTAGACAGGCCAAACCCGAATGGGCGATTTGTTGATGGTCCTGTGTTAGAACCAGCCTTCTCGTCGTTCGTGGGTATGCACCCAATTCCCGTATTACACGGCATGACATTAGGTGAATTGGCGCAGATGATAGTTGGCGAAATGTGGATTGATACGCCAAAAGAAAGCCGTGCTTCGCTTAGCGTTGTCCCCATCGCGAATTATTCACGTAATGTTAGTTATTCACTACCAGTTGCACCTAGCCCAAACTTACCGAACGATGCTGCCATCCAGTTTTACCCCACGTTGTGTTTCTACGAAGGTACCGATGTGAGCATTGGGCGCGGCACAGACTTTCCTTTTCAACTTGTAGGCCACCCTTTAATTGAATTAGGTCAATCGTCAATCTCGGTTTCGGCCAATGATGCAGCCCCTTATCCAAAACATGAAAACGCCACGTTATTTGCACACATTTTTAGCGCAGATAAGGTTTCAATGAATAATAAGGATGCACCATTAATGCACTTTGATCATACGCTATCGGGGTTAGATTTAGAGTTGCTGATTGCCACATATCGTCTATTCAAAATGAACAGGAAAGACGGTATTAATTTTTTCACACGCCCGGAATTTTTCGATAAGTTAGCGGGAACTAACCGCTTAAGAGAAATGATAGAAGATGGGAAATCTGCTGAACAGATTCGCCAGTCATGGCAGGAAAACATCGTACGTTTTAAGGCTCAAAGACAACCCTATTTGCTTTATCCTGAGTGAAAAAAAATGCCTATGTTGGTCGGTTTATTCTGAGACGATATTGAAGCACATCAAATAACAATGTAAGTACTTACATACTAAAAGTTTTATCTCGAATTCGACTTAACACTTCTTTAATTGAATTCAATAAGTAAACACCCACTACCAATTAAAGCACACAATTTAGTGAGACGAGCGAATCTAACCCTTCACATCTTCGTCGTGTTTTTGTTGAACCAAGTTCGCCAAGTCTTGCTCCAGTTTGGCTTTTTGGGTCTTTA